>SKHV01000272.1 GCA_007116765.1 Prolixibacteraceae bacterium
TCTATTCAATTTCCAGCACTCTTGCGAGCCATGGACGGCGAGCATCCAAGACGGGCAAGTTTTTTCTTCTTTTTCTTCGCACATGTATCTTACCAAAATAAATCTAGCCTCACAAGCATTTCGCACAACTCACATATATACGCAAGTTTGCCGGTAGACTGACCGGGGGCAGGGTTTAATTGAATACTACAGGAAAAACATAATAAGGTCAAGCCCCTTCTTCTAATTCTTCTGGACTTTGAATATATAACACGCATGACACCGTGTTATATGTCGTTGGCTCGCTATTTACACAACAAGTCGCCGGAGCACAGGACGTGCGGAGACGGTTCTTCTATTCCAGATATTTCTTTAAAATCACTCCTTTTTGTTTTGGGATCAATTCAATTTCTTTTTCTAAATCGGCAATTTTCCTTTCAATATTTTCAATATCATTTTCAATTAGTTCTTGTTCCTTAAAAGAAGGAAGAGGTATTTTAATGCCTTGTATTCTATCTATTGAAGCCCTTTTAGTTCTTGAAAATCCAATTTGGTCTCCTTCTTCTTTTAGACAAAAAGCCAAATACTTAGCCTTTATAATAGGTTTTTTAATTCTTAAATATCCACAATGGTCTGTAGGATAAAAAGGAATATTAGCTGGAATGACATTTACCATCCAATCGCCGTCAATTCCCCAAATTACAGAAGGAGATGTAAAATCATTCAATAGTCCCTTTTCGACATAGCCAAACGGTTGAAAAACGTTTGCACTATATACAGGAAACTTACCTTGATTTTTTATATCACTTTTTAAAACTCTTTTACCAATCCTTGTATCAAATATATCAGTATCACTTAATCGAACTGTTTTGGTAGAACTATTAAAAAGATTTGACAATAAAGAATGTATTTTTTCCTTTTGTAATCTTATATCCTCTGATATTTTTTGTTGTTGTTTTTCTAACAATTCAATTGCAGCAACAATCTCTTCTTGAATGTTTTTAGGTGGAAAAGGAATTTTTATTGAGTTTAAATTTACTTGATTCAATTTAGGTTGCGCTTGACCTGTTATGTATTCGGTTAACTCAATATTATTCAAATAAACTTCTACAATCTTATGAAGACCTGAATCAGAAAATTTCAAAATATGAGCATGATTATTAACCCATATTTTACCTGATGCAGTGAATGCAATAGGAGTAACTCTTGATTTTAAATTTGCTCCGTCCTCTGAGACTAATAAAACAGTATCATCCAATAAGAAATCTGAAACATAATCAACAATGCCTGATGCGCCATAGTATGGATAATTGCCACTATCCCTGGCGCTTTTTGTAACAGGTTTTCTTAAATTATCTAGGTTTTCAGAAATTTCAACCAAACTTTTAGTTGGCCATTTACTTTTTACTTTTTTTTTAACCGAAAGAGTAATGTTTTTTTCAAAATCTACTCTGTCAAAAGTGAGCATATCAACCAAATTTTGATAAGTGATATTTGATTTTAGATTTTCAGCTATCTCTAAAAACTCTCCATTAAAAGCTTTATAAATGTAGGTGCTTGCTTTTTCGAAATTTGAAAAATTTTCAGCATCGTATAATTGAGTACATTCGTCAATAGTTTTGCCTCTTTGTATTGGATGAATGCCTTCACTACCTCTGCGATTGCTAAACTCATATCCTAAGAATCGTTTTTCTGCATCTTTTTCACCAGTTTTTACCAAAACCAGTTTTTGAGGGTAGGTAATTATGAAATACTGTAATTTGTTTTGTTCCAAAGCTAAAATGCTGTTCCAGAGTTCTTGCTCGTTTTTAGCTTTTATTTTCTTGGTGTATTCTTTATAAATATCGTGTTGCTGTATTATTTCATTTGGAGTTTTTTGTAATAAAGACTTATAATCGTCAATTGAAATAGAATCCCAAACATGAGAAATATACTTTTGCAATGGCTTTTCTAATCCATTAATGGTAACGTCTTGTTGATTAACAAATACCTTTTTTATTGCCTCTTCAATATTAAAAGCATCGGCGTTATTCCTTCGTTTCAAGAATAAAATAACAGTATTGGTTCCAGTAGCCATAAATGTATTTGAACCCATTTCAGCAATTGCCAACACATCGAAATATTTTAAGATTATTTCTCGTGCTTGTGTGTAAATCCCCGTATTACTTAAAATACTGCTTGGTAAAATGATACCTGCAACACCGCCATCTTTTAAAAGTTGTTTGGTGCGCTCAATAAACAAACACTCAATTTCAGAACTTTGGTCGGTTAATCTACCATATAAATCAAATGCCTTTTTAGATTTTTCTTCATCCATTAAACCTTTAAATGCAGAAACTGAATACGGAGGATTTGAAATGATAATGTCAAACTGTTTATTGTCTTGTGGGTATGAATTATCTGTCTCTTTCAGTAGATCCTTGAACTCTTTTGAGGTTGCAAAATCACCTAGCCCATCACCGTGAATAACTTTTGCCAAACCGTCACCATGCAAAAAGCAACTCACTTTGGCGGTTTTTACCAATCGGTAATCAGCTTCAACTCCATACACATAATCGTAAGCCCAATCAAACGAGCTTTCTTTCCAACTTTTGAGTTTTGATTTTACAGAAGGTTTTTGTTTACTTGGGTCAATGCTTTCAATGATATTTTGCACTTCGTCCATTGCTTCGGTCAGGAAATGTCCACTACCTGCTGCATAGTCAATTATGTAAGGTAAAAAGTTGGTTTCATCATTTTGGATTTTCTTTTCAATGAGTTCACGAATTGGCAATGAAGAAATGATAAACTTTGCAACCGGAACGGGTGTGAAAAATTGTCCTGCTTCTTGTTTGATACCTGTGCTTAAAAGTAATTCAAAGAAATCGCCCAAAAATTGTTGTTTGTGTCCGTAACGAATTTGATAAGGTTGAAGTAATTCAACCACTTCACGAACTACGATTGCATTTTCTCGGAATGATTTTTCGTCAAACACTTCTTTGAAAGCAAACTCGTTATTTTTGTGCAAACGCAATTTGGTAAACATTTCCCGGATTTGGTCTCTTACTGCTGCGTCAAGAGCATAGAGTTTATCTTCAACTTCCTTGTCATTGTAATCGGTAACGTCTTTGGTTAAATACTCTTTCATGCCTTGTTTGTAAAGGTCTGAAAGCCTCTTTTGCAAGTCTTCGTCTGTGTCAGTTTCTAACCATTGGAATTTTAATTCTTCTTCTGGTTTGCGATCTTCATCAACAATTTTGCAAAGGAATAAATTGAAAATTTTGTTGAAAGCATTTGGCTTATCTGAAACAACATTGTGACGAAGGATTTCAGCAAACTGATTAAAAATTCGTCCGCTATCTTCTTCGGTCAGTTCTTTTAGTCTGCGCCTTGTAAGTGCTTTTATTTCTACGTCATAAGCGTTTGCCCAATCGTCAAAAATTCCGTTGTCTTTGTAGTTTTTATTCCAATGGTCAAAAATTTCCTTTTGGTTGCTCAATGTTGCCCATTGCTCGTCCACTTGAACAATGTCATTTACATATTCAATTGCTCTTTTGTTCAGTCTTGAAGCATAAAGGCACAAATATTGGGCAGCTTTGTCTTGTTGGAAATAAGAAAATAGCTGTCCACCGTCACGCTGCATTTTCTTTTTCTCGTTCTCATATTCACCCCCCCAAGTTTTGCACTCAATCATTAAATAGGCTTTGTCGTCCTTGTCGGTGATAAGAATGTCCAACTTTCCTTTTTCTTTTCTGCCCATTGGCCATTTATGTTCCAATGAAAGTCTGTCGGGCGAATAACCTTTTTCTAAAACTCTATCCACACACTCCAAAACGACAAAATTTTCGCTGTTTTCAAAGTTACTGGTCGTCAAGTCGCCAAGTTTGATTTTTGTTCCGTATTCAATTTTTTCGTTATCAATATCAATTTTTATTATATAATCATTGTGACTTATGTAGGTTTTATAAAATATTTTAGTCGTTCCTTCTATTGGTTTAAAATTCAACAGATTCAACAATTCTATTATATCATTTTTCGATATCTTCATATTTTTAGTAACTCCTTTTCAATTTTCTTCTCTTAGCCCGCCATGGACGGCGGAGGCGTTATCAAAAAAGGCTTTGTTGCTGCTCAGAACTTGTAAATAGCCTTTTGGTAATCGTTGATTCATTATTATGATTTAAAGATAATGCTTTCAATGGTTTGTAAAAAGTATTAACTTCATTCTTATTAATCATTTCAAA
>SKHV01000261.1 GCA_007116765.1 Prolixibacteraceae bacterium
CCACACTGAAACTAACCAAGACATCCTGTTTCTTTATAAGAGAAAGGGTCGACATATGGGATGGGTTAAAATAGTGAATGCTGCCATTACGCCGATGGTGCGCATTCTCAATTCCTATTGGTATTGTGTATATATTTGGTGCGTTTGTTTTTAAATTGGTTGCATAAACTTTAATGCCTGAATCGACTAAAAATTCAATTGCGTATTTTGATAATGCGTGATCCCCATTGTGTGCAATTATTGCTTTGAAATTTGATGCATACTCTAACATTTGCCGATTTTCAATAAGATCAGTTTCAATAAACAGTAAATCTTTACGAGCTCTTAAATTTTTTGGGCATTTAAAATTACCAAGAACTGCAACATCACAAATAGACAGAAAAAAATCGCCTGAAATAAATGGACTTGAAGAAATTATCGGCTTCGGTTCTTCTTTACCTAATTCGAAAAGTTTTTGGTAAACTAAATCCAAAGCATTATTAAAATATTCTTGCAATAACTTTTTAACTTTGCGGATTAGTTTACTTTGAATCCTTAATATTATTTTCGGCTTACAAAAAAACAGCTTTGTTGCCGCTTCAATCTGGTAAAGTAGCTGTTCTTTTCGTGCATAATTTAAACAGACTGGTGTACTCTCGAAATGATTATTTATTATACAATGGATTTTTTCATTGTGCTCTAAATAATTATGCAGTTTAGCATGGAGATGAAGGTTATATATTCGAATCTTTTTGCCATTTAATGTATGAGCAAACAATCTATGATCTAGGTTAATCTTAAAATTAATATTCTCCAAATTATCTTTTGTCAATAGATGGATTGACGGTTTGTCAATGAATTTTGTTTTTGGAGATTGAGAAATCGGTACGTTTCTAGGATCGATTCCAAATATCCAACTGCCTAATTGTGCAGCGTCAACAACACCACCGATCTCATCTTCACTCAACTCAAAAATTTTTTTACTTGTTGCAATATTTTTACCAATTAATACTGATGCCATGGTCGGCAACGATATACACATATCACTATTTGATTTTGACCACCTTGCTAACAACTCCATTTCATTCTTAAAGCTGCCCCCTTCGTTTATTGCATTATTAATAAGACTATCCAGTGCATTTAAATCATTAACATACAATACTGATGCAACTGCACTGTCCGGAGTATGAAATGGAACAAAAATACCTCTTTTCGTACATTTTTCTAAATTTACAATAAGCTCGTCTATTCGAAATAAAAGCTGATCTAATTCGCAGTGCAGGATTTTTTCTAATTGCCTTGATTTAGCAAATTGGCTAATCACAAAAAGTCTTTCCAGCGTTTTAACCCAAAATCCTTCTCTAAAACTTCTGTCACTTGAAATATTTTTTTCTGCATTAGCAAAAACTGCTTTATCGTAAAAATCTTCAAGACAGGTAAACTCGGCAATATCCTCTTTAATATACTTTTTTATTTCTCTACTTGCCAGCAAATGAGGGTGTAAACCACTCATCTTATTAGCCAATTTTAAAGATGATATTGCATATTTTGGTAATTTTTTTCCGATGTATACGAAATATATCTTTTCCAATTTCTTTACCCTATCTTCATCTTCAAAGATTTGATCATTCTTTTTATTTTCTTGCCGAAATTATCAACATCCCAGTTCTCAAAACTTATAATATCCAAATCGTGAACCTCACCTATTTTTTCCAGTTGACTTGTATTCATATTTTCAGCTAAACCAAATCTACTTTGTCCCAGCCTTTCCCAACTACCTTCTATCAATTCCCACTCATTTGGGTATCTACTGGCCATCCAAGTTCCTAATGTTTCTGTCTCACTGAAACCACTTTTCAATTTAAAATTAGTTTTCTTTATTATAGCCTCATACCAATTAAGGCTATTTATTTTTTCTACCTCGTCTATAAATTCAGATACCCACTTTTTTTTAAATGGAAAACCAGGAATCACAAATGAATAACTGTTCTTTTTTTTCAACTCTAGCAGTCGTTTAATATTTTCAAAATATGGGTAGTGGTGTTCATTTGAACACTTCATAAATAATAATTTATTAGCGTTATGCAATGCGATTCTTTTTACTGGCACGCAATCTGAATCCCATATTGCAACAACATCAGTGTTTGCTTTTGTTAGCGCCTCAATTTTATAAAATTGCTGCAAATACCATCCAAATCTTTTTAAATTATTACATTCATTTAATTCGTCATGTAATTTTTGGAAGTATAAAATTCCCAATGACTCCTGTTTTTCAATCTTTATTGTCTTAGGGGTTATATCTCGAAATAATTGGATCTCATCCTCGGGAACATATAATAAATATTCAGTTGCCCAAACATTTTTGAGCAATAATTCAGATGTTAACCTCCACACATTTAAATGTGATTTGTTGCTAATTACTATTACTGTCATTGTTATGTTTTCGCCGTTTTTTTCTACAGCGTTGTCCTGCTTTAACTTTATCATTTGATTCTTCCAATCCTAATTATTCCAGATATTACTTTTTAGAATATCAACTATTTTTTTAGACGCATTTCCATTTCCATATGGGTTGTATGTTAGCGACATTTTATGATAAAATTCCTTGTCTTCTAGTAAACGCACAACGCCCGCGATAATTCGATCCTTGTTGGCACCAACCAGCACTGATGTTCCGGCCTGCACGGCCTCTGGGCGCTCGGTATCATCACGCATCACCAGCACAGGCTTGCCCAGACTGGGGGCTTCTTCCTGAATACCTCCGCTATCTGTTAACACTAGATACGCATGCTTGAGCAAATACACAAAGGCCTCGTACTCTATGGGCAAAATCAAATGCACATTTGGCGAACCCGCAAGTAAGGAGCGTACAGGCTGCTGCACATTCGGATTGAAGTGCACTGGATAGACAAAATGAATATTAGGGAAATAACGAGCGAGTTCACGTATTGCCTCGCATATTTGCACGAAACCATCACCGAAGTTCTCACGGCGATGTCCGGTAATGAGCACAAAACGTTGTTTCTGCCATGCGAAGGGTAGCACCTCTTGCAAGGCCTCAGTCAATGCCGCGCGACGAGCCGTATCGGCATCGATACGCTTCAATACCCATTGAAGTGTATCGATCACCGTATTACCTGTGACAGTAATGGCTGACGCTGGCACACCTTCGGTCAACAGGTTGTTGCGGCTCATTTCTGTCGGCGCAAAATGCCAGCGAGCGACATTACTCACGACCTTACGGTTGAATTCTTCCGGGAACGGCACGTAAATATCGTTCGTTCGTAAACCAGCCTCCACATGCCCTATCGGCACGCCAGCATAGAAACCAGCGAGAGCCGTAGCCATCGTTGTCGTGGTATCTCCGTGTACCAAGACCGCATCCGGGCGATGCTCGGCAAACACTCCGCGCATAGCCAACAATACTGAGCTGGTTACATCAAACAAATCCTGCCCTTCCTTCATCAGGTTAAGGTCTATGTCTGGTTTAATTCCGAAGATTTTTAGCACTTGGTCGAGCATTTCACGGTGCTGGGCGGTGACACAGACATTGACATCAAAGACAGTAGGCTCAGAACGCAGGTTACGCACCAGTGGTGCCATTTTAATTGCTTCCGGCCTTGTCCCAAATACAATAAGTAATTTTTTACGTTTCATTTTTTAAATATAAAACATTGAAATTTGGGGTATAAAATCCAAACCTAGCTTGCAATGATATCTTTGGTTTTTTTGTAGATTTTTTTAATGATGTACGCGCAAAAGAAAATTGATTTTGCGATAAAAATTTATCGATTTCGCTGAACGTAGAACCGCCTATATAGTTTTTTGAAAACGATGTTTCCAGAATTATAGCATCTACTTCCTTCAGTTTACTGCCAAAACCCTTTAAAACCACAAGCTCAGATCCTTCCGCATCCATGGCAATCAAATTTGGGGCTGGCAAATTCATAATATCAAACCGGGAGGCTTTTACCTTACATCTCTTTTGGATTGGTTCTCTATCTTTATCGGGATCGCCTGACCTACGATGTGAGAAATTGATCATATACATACCCGATGAGCCCGGATTATTATATTTTTCAGGGTCTACTGAATACCAGTCAATTATTCCTGTCTTATCAGAGAGTGCGACTTCGAACAACTCTACCCCCCCCCCCGCAATCTTTCAGGTTTTTAGCTTCGA
>SKHV01000322.1 GCA_007116765.1 Prolixibacteraceae bacterium
ATAAAACACAACGATATTTTGGTGTTCAAAAACGAACCCCTGGCACCCGATTACTTCATAAAACGCTGTGTGGCTTTACCGGGTAGCGATTTCCACATTGTTGACGGCAAAATTTTTATCGACGGCAAAAGTGCTTTAACCAACGAGCTGCCCGGCATAAAAAGCAACTATATTGTATATGTCAACCGTCCCGACAGCTTTGGTAAACTGATTGATTCACTGCAAATAGCGAGGCACTTTTACCTTCAGTGGCCACAAGGTAACCAGTGGGAGTTATCTCTGGGCAATCGCGATGCATCGGCGATAAAGCTATCGGCCTATGTCGATTCAATGCACATAAAGGTTCACCCACCCGATGCCGATGCATGGTTGAGTCCCTATGGCAAAAGGGCAGTGTGGTCCATCGATAATTACGGCCCTGTAAAAGTTCCCCATAAAGGCTGGAGCACCCCAATAAACGACGAAATGATAAACCTCTATTTCGAGACTATCAGGAACTGGGAGAGCAAAGCCATCGAAACAATCGATGGAAAGCATTATGTGGATGGAGAAGAAAGCCTTACATTCACTTTTGAAAACAATTATTACGTTTTCATGGGCGATCACAGGCACAATTCCATCGACTCGCGCATGTGGGGCTTTTTGCCCGAACAAAGCATTGTAGGAAAAGCAACGAATGTGTTGTGGTCGAACGATCAAAACGGCATAAAATGGAAAAGGATATTAAAAAGGATAAAATAGAAGTGGATTTGGAACAAAAAATAAAACAACAGACCATGAAGCGTACCCTGCCCGCATTCTCTGTAATCATTGTGTTTTGCATGCTCATGATTATTGGCGCCTGCTTTTTGCCCATGCTCAATATTCAGCTCAACCCGTCGACCACGCTGCCGCAAACCACCGTCAATTTTTATTGGGCAAATGCATCGGCCAGGGTTATAGAGCACGAGGTTACCGCCCCCCTCGAAGGGGTGCTGGGGCAGATAAAGGGCGTAAAAAACATTTCGTCGGTTTCTGATAAAGGTGCTGGGCGCATTACTGTCGAATTCGATAAAAACATCGACCCCGATGCCATACGTTTCGAAGTATCGACACTGATAAGGCAGGTTTACCCCAAATTACCCGCAGGGATTTCGTACCCGTCGGTACACATGCGCAATACCGATAACGAACAAAGGGGGCCGGTGCTAACGTACACCATTATTTCAAGCGCCACCCCCATACATATACAGGAATATGCCACCAACCAGCTTGCCCCAAAAATTTCGGTAATGCGCGGCGTGAACGATGTGCGTGTATATGGCGGAACTCCCTTCGAGTGGCTTGTCGAGATTGACATGGTTCGTTCCAATACACTGGGCATCAATGCGTCCGACATCAACAATGCCATTAGCAACCATTTTGGCGAACAGGTAATTGGCATTGCGAACAACAGCGGCTTCACGGGCAATTACGATAAACCTGTAAGGGTACTGCTCCAACTTGGGCACGACCGTGCACAGGGCTGGGAGATGCTGCCGGTGAAAAAAGCAGGGGAGCGTATTGTATATTTGACCGATATTGCCAAAATAAGCTATCGCGAACAGCCCCCTACGGCCTACCACCGCATCAATGCCATGAACTCCATCAACATGGTGGTATTTCCCGAGTCAGATGCCAACAACCTCCAGGTGGCCAGACAGGTGAGGGCCGAAATGGAAAAGCTGAGGGAGCAACTTCCGGCAGGATATCACATCCAAACTGCTTACGACGCCACCGACTACATCAAGAAAGAATTGACCAAAATAGGCTGGCGAACCTTGTTTTCCATATTGATTTTGTTGCTTTTCGTATTGCTTATTACGCGCAAGTGGCGCTACCTGCTCATAATTGTGCTGAGCATACTGGCCAACCTGCTCATTGCCGCCTGGTTTTACTACATGCTCAAAATTGAAGTGCATTTGTATGCCCTAGCCGGCATTACGGTGTCGTTTGGCATTATGATCGACAACAGCATCATCATGATAGACCACCTTAGGCTCAGGGGCAACAAGAAGGTGTTTTTGGCCATACTTGCAGCTACATTAACCACCATTGGCGCATTAAGCGTGGTGTTCTTTTTGAAGGAAGAACAGCGTATCAACCTGGTCGATTTTACCATGGTAATCATTACCAACCTTTCGGTGTCGATTGTTATTGCGCTGTTTTTTATACCCGCCCTACTCGAAAAACTGCCCCTGAAACGGCAACGCGCACGTAAGACTTTCCGCCGCGAACGTCTATTGATTAAGAGCAACCGTGTGTATATGAAATTCATCGGGTTCAGCAAACGCTTCAAGTGGGTGTATATCGTGCTGTTGGTGGTGGGCTTCGGTATCCCGGTACATTGGCTGCCATCAAAAATCGATAAAGAAGGGTTTTGGGCTACAACATATAACAAAACCCTGGGGAACGAAAAGTTCGAAAGAAAGGCCAAGCCGGTATTGTCAAAAGCACTCGGGGGGGCTTTCCGCTTATTTACCGAAAACGTATATGAAAAATCGTTTTATTCAGAACCAACCCGTACTACGCTGTACGTGCGTGGTGCAATGCCCGAGGGCTGTACCATTGAGCAGCTTAACGAAGCTGTAAAGCTCATGGAGAATGAGCTGCTGGCATACAACGAAATCGAAACCTTTCAAACAACCATCTATAATGCACAAAATTCATCTATTGAAATACTGTTTACCGATTCGGCAGAATTTACCGGTTTTCCTTATTATTTGAAAGAAGAACTTACCTCGAAAGCCATTCAGCTTGGCGGTGTCGATTGGAGCGTTTACGGGGTGGGGCGCGGCTTTTCCAATGCGCTGGGCTCGGGGTACAAATCGAACCGCATTATACTCGAAGGCTACAATTACGATCAGCTGTATGCCTATGCCATGCAGCTTGGCGCTGAGCTTGAGGAAAACGCAAGGGTGCGGGAGCTCGAAATTGCCGGTTCTACGGGGTGGAACAGCCAGTCGTTGCAAGAATATTATCTCGATTTCGACCCCGAAATGTTTGCCCTAAAGGATATTACCCTCTATGGTTTTTACAGCTACCTGCACAACAAACTCTACCGCAACAGCAGCCAGGGCGTATTTATCGACATGCGTATGCAGCCGGTCACCATCGTGTCGTCCGATTTCGAAAGCTTCAGGGTTTGGAACCTGAACAATGAACCCATTAATATTGGCGATCAAATGGTGAAATTATCATCCTTGGGCAGTGTCGAAAAGCGGAAAACGGGCAACACCATACACAAAAACAACCAACAGTACCGCCTTGTGGTGGCCTACGATTTTATTGGTCCGTTCACCCTGGCATCAATGGTGCGCAGAGAACATGTAGAAAAGCTCGAAGAACAACTTCCGCTTGGATACCGGGTTGTGGAAGAAAACCACAGGTGGATGTGGAACAAAAAGGATAAAAGCCAGTATTACCTCCTTTTTCTGG
The DNA here is from genome assembly GCA_007116765.1 of Prolixibacteraceae bacterium. GTDB lineage: Bacteria > Bacteroidota > Bacteroidia > Bacteroidales > Prolixibacteraceae > Roseimarinus. The sequence continues at coordinate 3,457 of SKHV01000322.1, forward strand.
TCATAGGTGTCATTTATTTTATTTGTGCTATCCTGCTGGAGTCGCTCACACAGCCCCTGGCCGTGATTGGTATGATACCCGTTTCGTTTATCGGGGTGTTCCTTACTTTTTACCTGTTCGATATAAACTTCGACCAGGGAGGTTTTGCCTCGTTCATTATGCTGTGCGGCATAGTGGTCAATTCGGGCTTGTACATATTGAACGATTATAACCAGGTGGCGAAAAACGAACGGCGCAACAGGCTGAACAGTTACATCAATGCCTTCAACCATAAAATAATGCCCATATTCCTCACCATATTGTCCACTATTTTGGGTTTGGTGCCTTTTGTCTGGAAAGGCCAAAACGAAGTATTTTGGTTCTCGTTTGCCTCGGGAGCCATTGGCGGCCTGGTGTTTTCGTTGGTAGCGCTGTTTGTTTATTTGCCGTTGTTTATGAGGATGGGAAAATGAGGGCAGTATGTGATTGTTTTGATTTTTTTATGTTCTGATAAGTTAGATATCATGTTCGTATCGACAAAAAAATATAAAACTTAAATGTATGACAACAAAAAATAACGTTTTTTATATTTTGCTTTGCCTTGGTGTGATGTTTATATCTTTTGGGTGTAACAATTCACGAACTGAAGATACAAAACCTCATCTTGTAATTGATATTGATACACTTAGTACTGACGG
>SKHV01000022.1 GCA_007116765.1 Prolixibacteraceae bacterium
AAGGATAATCAACTGGGGTTGGAATTCATTAAAAATCATCATGGGCAAAAAGTGCTAACAACTTCAGGAGAAGTAGAAATTTTTTCAGAAGAAGCATATACCCGTTTTGTAAAGGAGCATTACGACAAAAATAGGGGAAAGAGAAATAAACTGTTACTGGAAGAAACTCCTGAAAAGATGATTGAACGGCAAATGAACGACACCCGATACATCAGTAAGTTTGTTTCAAACCTATTGTCCAATATAGTTCGAGCCGATAAAGATGATGAGGGGATTAATTCTAAAAATATCATCCCCGGAAATGGAATAATAACAGGAAGGTTAAAGCGGGATTGGGGATTGAATGATGTATGGAATGATTTGATTTTGTCACGTTTTGAACGAATGAATGAGCTGACTAAAAGCAATGATTTTACTTCTTGGAACGAAAAACACCAGAAATATTTACCTGTCGTTCCGTTGGAATTGTCAAAGGGCTTCCAAAAGAAGCGCATAGACCATCGTCACCATGCTCTGGATGCTTTGGTAATCGCTTGTGCCACTCGTGACCATGTCAATTTGCTAAATAATCAATCTGCAAAATCTGATACAAAGCGATATGATTTGCAATACAAATTGCGTAACACAGAAAAATGGCAAGACAAAAACGGAAAACAAAAAGATAAGTTTACTGACTTTAAAAAACCTTGGAACAACTTTACCATTGAGGCTAAAAATGAACTGGAAAAAATAGTAGTGAGCTTTAAACAAAATCTGCGCGTTATCAATAAAGCGACCAATAAGTTTGAAAGCTATAAAGATGATAATGGCAAATTGAGAATTGGTAATGATGGTAAACCAAAGAAAGGATTAAGAACCCAAAATGGAGTAAATTGGGCAATTAGAAAGCCAATGCACGAAGAAACAGTATCTGGGATCGTTAATTTACCTTGGGTAAAGCTTGGGAAGGGAGAAATCACTACAGCCACTAGGGAAAGAAATGATTTAGTGTCAATATTTAAAGATGTAAAAACAAAAGAAAAAGCGGAAGCTAAAATCAACAAGATAACAGATACAGGTATTCAAAAAATTCTAATAAACTACTTAAAAAGCAAAGGGGATAATCCAGAGCTGGCTTTTTCTCCTGAAGGAATTGAGGATATGAATAAAAATATTACTCAATTCAATGATGGCAAATTTCATCAACCCATTTTTAAAGTTCGTACTTATGAAAAAGGAAAAGGTAGGTTCGTTTTAGGCACAAAAGGAAATAAGAAAAGTAAGTATGTACAAGGGGCGCCAAATATGTTCTTTGGGATTTACACCAATGAACAAAAACAATGCAAAGGAGGAGGTAAAAAGCCAACAATATGCTGTTTTGACACCATTCCACTAAACATTGTTATTGAAAGATTAAAAGAAGGTTTAACTCCTGTTCCTGAAACAAATGAAAATGGCGAGAAATTATTATTTCATTTATCACCCGATGATTTAATATATGTTCCAACAGAGGACGAAAAAGTGAACATCAATACAATTGATTTCAATAATTTAACATTAGAACAAAAAGAAAGAATATACTTCGTTAATGATTTTTCTGGTTCAACTTGCTATTTTCGACCTAACCGTATAGCAAAAGCAATCAGGGAAAAAGAAGTCGATTTAAGTTTCAACGAAAAGAAGAATAAACTTTCGGGTTCATTTGATATGAAAACTGCATCCTTAGATGGAATTTCGATAAAAGATTGTTGCATCAAACTCAAAGTAGATAGACTAGGTAATATTTCAAAAGCCCATAAATAAAGTGGTTTATTTGCTCAAGAAGTAATGTGTTTGAGAATGATTTGACAAAGCAAATTTTGCAATATATTGAAAAAGAACACAAAAAGTTGGTTGCACAATAAATATCTTTCACCTAAAAAAAAGCTATGAATGAAATAGTAATATTCAAATCGGACGAATACAGGTGGAAGTTCGTTTTGATGGTGAGACAGTTTGGGCCACTCAAAGCAGATTTCTGAACTCTTTGAAACCACAATCCAAAACATCACCCTGCACCTGAAGAAAGTGTATTTAGAATAAGAGATTGAAAAAAAGCAACTTGTAAGGTGTACTTAAAAGTTCAAACCAAAGGAAAGAGACAAGTGAGACAGAAGAAAACTTTTTACAATTTGGACGCCATTCTTTCGGTTGGTTACCGGGTAAACTCAATTTGTGGCACTCTATTCCGCCTTTAAATTAAATGATATGCAACAAGAAAAAATACAGATATACAAAACAAATTCCGGAAATGAAGTTCATGTAAGCTTGACCGATGATACAATATGGCTTTCTCAAAAGCAAATAGCTTTAGTTTTTGACACAAAAGTTCCTGCAATTAACAAGCATATCAAAAATATCTATAAGGAGAAAGAGTTAAATTCGGATTCAACTGTTTCCATTTTGGAAACAGTTCGATTAGAAGGGAAAAGGCAGGTTGTTAGGGAGATAGCCCATTATAATCTTGATTTAATATTGTCTGTGGGATACCGGGTGAATTCGACCAGCGCAACCCAATTTAGAATTTGGGCTACACAGCGTTTAAAAGAACACCTTGTGAAAGGCTATACAATCAATCAAAAACGTTTAGACCAATTACAAAAAACGGTACAACTTATCCAAAACTCAATAACAAGCGAAACCAACCTTCATGAAGCCAAAGGCCTGCTCAATATCATTAGTAACTACACCCAAAGTTTTGTCCTACTAAGCCAGTTCGACAGCCGCTCTATTCAAAAAGGCAAACTTTCAGAAGACATCACCTACGAAATACAATATAAGGAAGCGAAATTTGCCATAGTGGAACTCAAGAATCAGCTTATGGTGCAAAAAGAAGCGACGGATCTTTTTGGAAATGAAAAGGACAACAGCTTTGAGGGAACATTACAAAGCGTGATTCAAACATTTGGCGGCGAATATCTTTATCCGAGCATAGAAGAACAGGCCGCTCATTTATTGTATTTCATCATTAAAAACCACCCTTTTTCAGATGGAAATAAACGTATAGGCGCCTTTCTTTTTGTTTGGTTTCTCGAAAAAAACAAGCACCGTTTTAAGAAATCAGGTGAATTGAAAATAAATGACAATGCCTTGGTAGCGTTAGCGCTATTGGTCGCCCAAAGCGATCCGTCCGAAAAGGAGTTGATGACTCAACTGATTGTCCAACTAATCGCCAATCGATGATCAAACGCACCCTCTTTTTTGGCAATCCCGCCTATCTCAGCACCAAAAATGGACAATTGGTAGTTGGTTTTCCTGATGAGGAAAAGGAAAGTAAATCTGTTCCCATTGAGGATATTGGGGTGCTTGTATTGGAAAACGCACAAATTACCGTGAGCAATAGGCTATTGGAAAAATTGGTTAACAATAATGTTGCGGTATTTCATTGCAACAGTCAACATTTGCCCATCGGGATGTTGATGCCGCTCAACGGACATTCGGAGCATAGTGAGCGTTTGCGGTATCAACTGGAAGCCAGTGTGCCACTAAAAAAGAACCTTTGGCAGCAGACAGTGCAGGCAAAGATTCGCAATCAGGCCGGACATTTGGATATGCGTGGTATCCCGTGTAAACGGATGCATGGCTGGGCAAAAGAAGTGTTGAGTGGTGACAATCAAAATCATGAAGCCCGTGCGGCTGCTTTTTATTGGCAAAACATCTTTCCCATTTCGGATTTTAATCGTTATCGAAACGGCATTCCACCCAATCATTTATTGAATTACGGTTATGCCATATTGCGCGGACTTACCGCTCGTGCATTGGTATCCAGTGGTATGTTGCCCGTGTTGGGCATTCATCATCACAACAAATACAACGCCTATTGTTTGGCCGACGATATCATGGAACCGTATCGGCCTTACGTGGATACATTGGTAGGGGATATGGTGTATTCGGGAAAACCCATAGAAGAGTTAAGCATCGATGTGAAACGAGAATTGTTGCAATTGGTTGTTGTGGATGTGACCATAGACGGAAAGAAAAGCCCTTTAATGAACGCCATGAGCCGAACCACCGCATCCTTATACGCTTGTTTTTCCGGTGAGGCTCGCAAAATAATGTATCCCGATTATGACGACTGATGATCGTTTTAGTCGGTTAAACCAGTAT
>SKHV01000428.1 GCA_007116765.1 Prolixibacteraceae bacterium
AATGAAAGTACTGTATACCAAAGTGATTATTCCTGCTCCCTGGGGAACATATCTGTAAAGACATCTTATATTGGCAAAACAGAAGACTGGAGAAATCCCCCAAGAAAACAAGGCGAGGGAGTCAGGATAACAGCTGCTTTCAGCAAGCCCCCCGAAAGACTCTATGCTGGTGAAGAAGTAAACATTTCTGTCACAGTTTCAGCATCTGATAATACGCTTTCCTTTTTCACCTTTAGTGGATACGCATCAGCGAATTTTGACAAGCCTGACCTTTTGCCGGGCTCCATAAGCCGCGGTGCAATCCGATTCACAGACGGAGATGGAAAAATTCAATTTGATGTGGGTGCAAAAAACAATTACGAGACCTTCAAGGGAACCTTCACTGCAAAGCCTCCTGCAGGCAGCGAGGAAGGCGAACAGCTCGCCCTGCGTCAGCAGTTCTATATGGGTATTGGCATGGGTACATATTATATCTACGAATGGCGAGATGCAGATTATCAACCAATTAGAAAGCCGCAAAAAAATACATCTCCTGAATGGTTATCTCAGAGCAATGATCCCAGCCCTTTTCAAGGCGATCCAGGTATGAAACGATCGGGTGTCGGTATCTCTGATTTGTATGGAGAGGTTTTGGTTGTGCTATATGACGATGACGGTTATTATGTTGATTCTTATACTCCCAATCTAGGAGGGGATCTTCCTGTCAATGCTGTTATCGAAACCGGGCATGACAGCGGTGTTATATTGTCATTGCGCGATATGACAACCTTTGTGATGAAATCTAATACAAGTGTAAAAATCGGAGACCAGTCTGAAACTGAAAACAGGCTGTCAATTCTAGTAGGTCATGTCTGGGGAAATGTAAAGCAAATGATCAAGGATGGCAGCATGGATATTGATATGTCCCAGGCCGTCGCCGGAATTAAGGGTACAACCTTCATCCTAGAGGACGATGGGGAAACATCCACTGTGAAAGTGTTTGAAGGTGAGGTGGAGCTAACGCCCCATGGCGGAGGCAATCCGGTACTGGTGAAGGGGAGCAATACGGTCAGCGCAACGCAAGCTGTGATTGGCACTGTTCAGTCCTTCGACATGGATGCTGAACTTGCAAAATGGAGTGAGAGTGTACAGGAAATGACCAGACAGGAGATAACTGAAGTAGTAAGTCCCGTGAGTACAGAGGCAACAGAAGAAAGCAAAGGCGGCTTGCCCATAGGAATGATAGCATCGGTGGTGATTGCTGTTCTTCTGGCGGGCAGCGCGATTGGTTTTATTTTAATACGGAGTAGAAAAAAGCTGCCTCATTGAATACACCTTACGGATACGCACCAGCCAGACAGCCTGCACTCCACCAAACTAGTGTGAGCCAGCCGGTTGCGCCTCCCAGTACGTCACCAAAATTCTGCAAAAACTGCGGAAAGCCGCTGTCAGTAAACAGCAAATTCTGTTCCGGATGCGGGCAATCAATAATATAGGCCGGTCATATTACGAGCGCAACACAGGATACGCGCAGCTATGGTACTAGACTACCTGAGCCAAATCGTTACAGGATTGTATATGAGTTTTTTGTGAATGGAGAAAGCTATTCAGGAAATACAACTCAAACATTTAAGCATCCAATAATTTCAACACAGACCATGAAGGTGCGCTACTTGCCTTATTGGCTTGGAATCAATGCGGCGGTCAGGGATGCAAAAGTAACGGGAGGTCTTATTCTGGTGGGATTGGGAGTGCTTTTGTTTGTTCTTGGAATTAAGGGAGAAATTAGTTTTGGGGGACGGAATAAACTGCCTGGTGACAAATAAGTTACATTGCCTCCGTTCCCTTGACATTTGAACTATTGTTACTATTTTGAAAAGTATTGGCAAAAAAAATACTTTTGTGCTTAATTACAATAATCAATGATATTAAAAAATATAAAAGTGCTACAAAGAACATGAGTAATATGAATTTATTATCTTTAAAAACCACTAACTGCATTAGAACATTAAAGAACAAAATCTCCCTCCGGTCGAGTAATAACCCTAATGCGATTCCAACATGATATTACCGACCCTTTATTACCATGTTTGCATCACATTTTGGGCACAAAATAATAGGGCTTCCGGTTTCTTCGTCAAAGTCCTCTTCTGTATAGCATTCAAACGCCACAAAATCAGGCACTTTTTCTTCGTAGCCACAACTTTTACATTTAAAATCTATCAAAATATCCTTTGATATTCCACCAAATGGTATCTCGTCCTCATTTTGCACTGGATTTTCCCTATTAACATTTTCCCAACTCATAAATATACCCATACTTTCTCTGCCATATTTCCCACAACTCCATTATCTCTCCACATTTTTTACATCTGAACGGATCTTTTGAAAAATTCCTGATCATCAATTCTCTGTATGTTAATTTCTTGGGCTCCTTTTTCCAATATTCCTCCAACGTACACTCAATCGCCTTATATCCGCTTTTTATGTATTTCAATAATCCAAAACACCTTTTTACCTTCACCCGGATACTTCCCGCATATATGCCATAAGCCCTAACCATTTTAAAATACTTTGGTGGAATATGCATCAGTAGCTTACCAATAAATCTCTCCGCCTCCAGTACTTCCACCACTTTTTCATTGGTTTCGTGGCTTTTGTACCAAAACGTTACCTTTTCTCCATCATAGCTTATTATTCTATATTCAGCTATAGCAGGTCTTGCCAGATATCTCCCTATATACCTCGCTGCACCTCTTGCACTCTTCATTCTTGATTTTGCATTTATATAAAATCCATCCGATTTTGTTTTAAACAGCTTCAGATATTCTTGTTTTTTCTCCGGTCTTTTGCTAATCATATAATTTATCAACTTATACTGCCATACCTTCCGAAAATACTCATATTCTAAGTATGCCATTTCTTTTACTTCTTGACCTTTTATCTTTATTTCCGGTATAAGTGCATGTACATGTGGATTAAACCCCAAGTCTCTTCCAACCCTATCATTCCAACTTGCCAGAGTTCTCCACCTTTCTTACGCTTTTTCTTTTTTGCATATTCGGCTCTGTTTTCTTTATTAACTCCATTTGCATATTCTGTGACTACTTCATGTACCATATCCTGCAAATCTTTTAGACTTTCTTTATTCCAATAAAAATAGGTCCTAAATTCCTCCGGCATAGTAAACACGCAATGTCTGTGAGTGACATCCAATATTTTACTCACTTGCTTTTCTACCCATTTGCTTACATATTTTTTACCACACTTGCTGCAAAATCTACTTTTGCACGTAAAGCCTATCTTTAAAACTTCAAGACATTTCATACATATATATGCCACAAATCCTAACGCGACATCTCCACATCCTAACATCTTCATGACTTCAACATATGTATGCTCTCTAATTTTTTCTGGAAACTTCTCCTGATTCTTTTCCCAGAAAAGTTGAAAATGATCTTGAAATATTTGCTTTATTGTTATCTTTTGTTTTTGCATGATTTAAAAGTCTCACTTCTGTCAGTATTTTTCAATAGTCCGGAGACATTTGAACTAATAGTATTATCTCATATTTATCTGAATTTTTCTACACCTTATTTTATCCACAGATAATTTTCGCAAGGTGCTTCCTGAATAAGGACAAATTTCTACAATCTTAATTGGAAATACTAAAAAAAGAATCTCTTAAGCATAAGTTTGCCATCATGAAAAGAAGCACAAGCTTGCCAGGGCGGCAAACTTATGCTTCAAGTCACACACATTATCTTTTATTTTTAAAATTTAATTTGGTGGAGGCGAGGGGAATCGAACCCCTGTCCGAAAACATCTTCACATAAGCTTCTCCGAGTGCAGTACGTGATTTGACATTTCCTCTACAATGCGCCCACGTACAGGCTCATCGCTTTAGTAGCTCCGTATACATGACAGGCTCGGAGCAAAGGTCTGTCACGTTCACCGCTAGTCGACGCTCAATCCTAGGCCGCGGTACTCCTAAGTTGAACGACTGCCTTAATTAGGCAGCAAATGCTAAATTATTATTTTCAGCGTTTATATTTTAGTTTCCAGGTTTTATAGTGGTCCCAGAGCCACTACTCGCTACTCATGCTTCAACATCCCCGTCGAAACCATTACGCCCCC
>SKHV01000362.1 GCA_007116765.1 Prolixibacteraceae bacterium
GATTTTAAAATGCTGGCGCATTTTTACGGGGGCTTCACCCCCTCCTACCAATATGTCGCCGTCCGCGAAAGCTTTCGGGACGGCTTTTTGTTAGCGTAAACCAATAAACACATAAAACATTTTGTATACGTAAAATAATAAACCCGAAATATTCAAAACAACTAAAGCACCTTAGCACGTGAACGGCCTCGTCTTGATAGCCTTTTTTTTGGCTTTTTCTAAAATTTATCAACTAACTTTGTCTTTGACAAACAAAAACATCTATGGTAAGCTTCCAACATATAGTTCAAGCTGGTGAAGGACTTCATTCGGAGTTTAAAACATCGTTCAAAGAAGACTCTATAGAAACTCTTGTTGCTTTTTCAAATGCAAAAGGAGGAGCTGTATATATTGGAATTTCGGACAAAGGTTATATATCCGGCGTAAATATTGGTAAGGAAACACTTCAAAACTGGATAAACGAAGTCAAAAATAAAACAATGCCACAAATTATCCCCGATGCTGACATACATACCGCTGATGGGAAGGAAGTAGTATCACTTTATGTGCCGGAATATCCTATTAAACCGGTATCAACCAGGGGCAGGTATTATAAGCGTGTTGGCAACGCAAACCATTTGTTATCGGTTAACGAAGTGTCGAACATGCACTTGCAAACCATAAATTCCAGTTGGGATTATTATCCGCGCCCGGGAAAAACATTGAATGACATATCAATTGAGAAGGTCGGAAAAGTGATGCATACCATTATGCAACGCAATTCAAATATCCATTTCGATTCCGCAGAAGAATTTCTCATCAAAAATGAACTCTTGCTTGAGGATGGGAAAATTTCAAACGGTTGTTATTTGATGTTTTGCAAAGAGGATAATTTATTCACTTCCATTCAACTCGGCCTTTTTGCTTCCGAAATAGTGATTAAAGATGACATCACCAGTTCGGGAGATATTCTTACCCAAGTTGATGAAGTAATGTCGTTTGTAAGAAAACATATCAATAAAGAATTGATTATTACGGACAAACAAATTGCAAATATTCAACGCTGGCAATATCCACTCGAAGGAATCAGGGAGCTGGTGCTTAACATGATTATTCATCGCGACTACACATCTTCAAGCGATAGCATTGTTAAAGTATTTAACGACCACATCCTCTTTTTCAATCCCGGTGGCTTGCCCGATTCTATTTCGATTGAACAGCTATTGACAAACAACTATGTATCAACGCCACGTAACCGTCAAATAGCTAAGGTTGTGAAAGAAATGGGTTGGATCGAAAAATACGGAACCGGCATTAAGCGAGTGCGCAATATGTTTACCGATTATGGGCTAAATCAGCCACTTTTTGAACTTATCCCGGGAGGTTTTGCAGCAACTGTTTTCGCAGAAAATCGCAATGTCGTAGATAATGTCGTAGATAATGTCGTAGATAATGTCGTAGATAAACGGCGTAAAAAAATAATAAGCTTATTAAAAGAAAATAGCAAATTATCGGCAAAAGAACTATCCTTAAACTTTGGCGTTTCAAGCAGGACAATTCAGCGAGACATAGACAAACTAAAGGAGGCTAAAAAACTTGAACGGGTTGGCAGTGAGAAAGATGGTTTTTGGAGAATCATTAAATAAACCAATAGCACCCCCGGCTGGTGCGGTCCCGATGACTATCGTGGATGCAATCCGCGCCTCACGAACCATGGTTTTGTAATCCATTAAACCTCGCTAACATTTGAATTCCTGCCTGTCGGTTTACCCGCCGAAGGAGTGTCTACCCGCCGAAGGAGGGCAAGCAGATGTAATTCAATCTTAAATTGGATATTGATTATTGGATATTTAATATTGGATATTTAATATTGTACCCTTTTCGGCCGAAAAAAAATACAAACTTTTATCAACACCCTACCGCGGCCGATTTTAAAATGCTAACGGGTTTCTAACCCGGTTTGCACAAAAGAACGGCATGAAACAAAACTCAATTATTAACAAAGAAGTAACGATAAAGCTTTATTTAAATTCTTATATTTGCACTAATAGGTTTAAAATCAAATAAAAATCAGTCGAATATGAAACGAGCATAGTCTATCGGGGTGTATTCAGACACAAACCATCCCGTTGCAAATCGGGATGAGCTCCATTAAAAATTAAAGTTTAGACGAATGAAATACACGATAACAATAGATGACAACACCAAGGCTGGTTCAAGCTTACTCGAAATTGCAAAAGGTATTGCAAAAAATTATAAATCGGTAAAAGTTTCAAAAATAAGTGAAGAAGATGAATGGATTGCTTCTGAAATAGATAAATCAATCAAAACAGGCAAAGCCGATAAACAAAAAGTATTGAGTCGCTTTAATATTCAATAAATGAAGGTCGAATTTTCAAAGGCTTTTGACAAACAAACGTCAATTATTAAAGATAAGATATTGCTGAAAAGGATTGGCAGAACCATTAAAAAAGTGATTGACTGCAACACCCTTTCAGAAATATCTAATATCAAACCAATAAAAGGTCATCCGGGTTATTATCGTATCAAAATTGGTCAATACAGGTTAGGCATATCTCTTCAAAACGATACAGTTTGGTTTCATTTTTTCGGAAAAAGAGACGAATCAACCTACAAAAAGTTCCCATAGAAGTTACCGGCTGGTGCGGTCCCGATGACTATCGTGGATGCAATCCGCGCCTCACAAACCATGGATTTGTAATCCCCTGCTATTCGGGATATGTCGCAAGTTCGCAGCCGCTGGTGGCGATTTACCTACGGGTGATTTTCGCTTCGCTACAATTGCAATCGCCGCCTTCAGGCTTGCCCACGATGGTTATCGGGGTGTGATCCCATTATTAAATATTTTCCTTATTTTTAAAGCATGGTAATCAGAAACAATACCTGCCTGCCGGCAGGCAGGTATTGCCTGAATATGTCTACTACTGCACATTAGCCATTGTTGAGTGGATAATTTTCGTTAATTTTGTATGGAATCATGATATGAAGAACGATGAAGGAACAAACATTAAATCAAGAATTTGACTTTTATTACAATATGCTTTCAGAGGTGCAAAAAAGGTCATTATTGTCAATGATGAAGTCTTTTATTGGGGGAAAAGAAAATACTAAAAGGGTTTCTATAGCGCAATATAACAGGGAATTGGACGCAGCAGAAGAAAGGATAAACAGGGGTCAGTTTGTTACTCAGGATTCATTAAGGAAAGAAGCCGAAAAATGGTAGATAAATCGATCTTGCCAATTATTTGGGACATAGAGGCAAAAAAACAACTAAAGGAAGCATACGATAAATTACTGGAAGACACTTTCAAGGGAGCGGTCACGGTAAGAGATGGTATATTGGATGCTGTGGAACAAATACCGGAACAACCTCACAGATATCCTACAGACAAGTTTAAAAATAATAATGCTGGAAATTACAGGGCTTTTGAATTACACAACTACAGGATTGCCTATAAGATAACCGATGAAAATATACAAATTTTGAGGATTAGGCATACAAAACGGGAGCCTTTAAATTATTAAAACCTGCTCTTCTGGTTTCCCCCAATAAGCGCAAAATCTTATTAAAAACATTAGAACAACTGGATTTTTTTAAGTATCAAAGCTAGTTTTGGGAGAGCTGATATTCTGACACTTATGAGCAGTTGTATAGAATTTACCTATGGGTGATCTTCGATTAGCTACGCTGATTTACACTTCGCTTCAATTACCTAAGGGTGATCTTCGATTGCAATCCGCGCCTCTCAAACCATGGATTCCTGCCTGCCGGTTTACCCGCCGTAGGAGGGTCTACCCGCCGAAGGAGGGCAAGCAGATGTAATTCAATTTTATATTGGATATTGATTATTGGATATTGATTATTATCACCCGCTCCGCGTGACTTCGCTACGCTGCGCCTTCATTCCGTAAACTACACTCAGAAACGAAGACAAAGCAATGCGAAGTTCCGTTTTCGGAATCACCCTTAGGTAATGACACGCAACAGAACAACGTCCGCATGTCATCCTGCTTCATCGGAGCGTGTCATCCTGCCTTGCCAGCCGTAATGTAATGAAGGTTGGAGGGAAGCGAAGCGACAGCTTGCCCCGATTTTTTCGGGGAAGGATCTCATGA
>SKHV01000369.1 GCA_007116765.1 Prolixibacteraceae bacterium
AGCGCAGAACCATTTGGGGAGCTTAAATTGATTATTTGTCCATTGTTATATATTTCTATATCCATTATTTTAGCATTCACATTAAAAATATACTTTGATTCCAAATCAATAGTATCGACATTCTCAATGGTTTTACCCGTAATCGTCAATTCTGTAAAATTTTTCCCCATATCCAATAAATTTGCATCGCCCAATCCATTTAATTGGATGCCATGCAAAACTCCCAGCCGAATTAAAGGAACAATATTGGAGGCAGCACCCTTAGAATTCATTCCGGATATAGAGCTAATATTTTCGGGAGATATAGTAAAATGGCTGTTATCGGTACTCAATGCAATGTCGAATATGGGATTATCGCCACCATTTGAGATTAAAAAATAGAATTCCCTGCTCGCTTTAATATCTCCAAGCGAGAACTCTGTTTCTACATCATAAATTGTTTTTGTGCTTTTCAATTCTGAGCTCTGAACTTCGGTCAGGACGAAATAGCCTGCTTTTGATATTTCGTCAGCTTTACTACATCCCAACAAAATAAAAATGGTGAAGCAATAATAAATAGTTGTCTTTTTCATAATATGGGTTTTATTGTTGGATACATTTTCAAAAAACGCTGCAAACTACCGTTTTATTATCTTCACAGACTCCATTACATTATTTCTGTATAAAACATTCAATATGTATATACCTAATTTTAATTCGGATAAATCTAAATGCTCAGATACTTCATCATAGTTGACAATCAGCTTTCCTTGTAAATCATAAATGCCAATTCTTTCAATTTCAAACCATTCCTCAATGGTTAAAAAATTGCGTACAGGGTTTGGATATACATTAAAGCCGTTCTTGTTTATTTGTTCAGCCGAAGCATAGTTGTCGCCGGTAACACCCAAAAATGTTGCATTACAATCGTAAATTGAAAACTTCCAGTATTGCCGATAAATACAACCTGAAGGACAATCTCCCCAAGCAATAGAAAAATCGAGAAAGGCTGTATCGTTACGCATTGAGTACTCGATATTGTAGCCATCACCAGCCATAGACAAATTTGCTTCCGCATAATCTAAGCCATCAATACTATTCAAGGAATGAACAAGAGGTTTTAAATTTAGATATTGAGAAGTAGTAATAAACAAAAAATCACATGTATCTATACTTATAAATGACTGTAATTTAAAATCATAATTAACCATTATCGAATCAAATTGTGGATTTCCGGAAAAAACGCTATCTGCAAGCAGCTCTTTAATATCGAAGATATTAGTGTCCACAAGCATCGATATTCCCATATACGGCACATTGGGCAGTGCATAAATATTATAAATATGAAAAATAGAATCGGCAACATCGTCACCTCTTAAATATACTGAATATAAGGCGCTTAAATACTTATTGATCAAAGCTGCCGGAATAACAACACTATCAGCATAAGCATTGTCGGGATTATCATAAATCTCTCTTAATGCAAGAATCTTAGCATCTTCTAAATAGTTGTCTTCTATCCATGCGTCGATTCCGCAATCATGCGCGAAAGAATTAATGACAATCGAACTTAGAAGTAGCAAGAATATCTTTTTCATGTGTTTATATTTTTGTAACAAGCTGTGAATCTTTTGGATCGAAAGCTTAAGTCTTGATGTTCGATTCTACTATCAATTTTTTGTTGCAAATCTCCATTTTTTGTCACAATCAAAACAGATATACGTAGATCTGAAAATCGGAAAAATTGCACCAATGATGGCATATACCGGAATAATCCAAATACTGACATTTTTATTTCTGGAAATATTTTGTGACTTACAAAACGGACATGCTTTCACATCATATTTTCTATCCATACTTTCAACATCATTCACATGGCTTTTTTTTGAATATTTATCCAATATATAACCCGATTCTTTCAATAATTGGATGCCGCTATCATAATTAGAATCCTTTACGAGCAACTTGACTCCTCCAATTGCATTTGAATAAAAATTATTCACCGAAACAGTCATTTCGTCTTTTAATAATGTTTCAATACCATTTGATTCCAGGTATCCTTTTGCCATATGCGCCTCATGCGGATATGTGAATGTTATCAATGTTTTCAAATCTTCCATGCTTAGTTTAATAAGCTGAGTTTGTTAAAGAAAAGTGTTGTATGTTTTTTGCTTTAACTTCTGCGGGATGGGTGTTGATGGTTGCATAGCTTAATTGTTTGTGGTTTAAGTTTTTGTTGGTTAAAAATAACATATATTTTGGCGTTTGCAAAATTTTTGGCAAGAATTTATTCAACATAATACGTTCATTTGCTTTGTATTGATGCGTTCTAATTACTTTCATTCTATCATTTCATGAAATCTCCAAAAGCATTGTAGGTTTTGTATGAGTCGAGCGGATTCCGGTTTTGTTTGTCGTGCCATTTTTGTGCCAGCTCTTTATAAAAACTGTCGGCATGTTCGAGCAGCATTTTTGTACTCAGGCAAAAGCGGGGCATGCCGCTGTCGCGGATGTCTTTTACGCGGTCCTTTGTACAACCGCCAAAGCAATGCCTGTACCACGAACAGCGTTTGCATTTCGCAGGCAGAACCGCCTTCATTTTACCGAACCGTTGTTGCTTTTGCGAATTCAACAAATCGATTAAGTTTGACTGATGTATATTCCCCAGTTTCCATTTTTCTTCCACAAAAAAATCGCAGGCATACACATCGCCATTGTGCTCCACAGTTGGATAAGTGCCGCATTCGGGTTGCATGTAACACTCAGGTGGCTGCATGCCCACATAGGTAAAAAAAAGCGATTCAAACTCACGTATATGCGTGGTGGGTTCACCATTCACAAAATCGTTTACCCACAAATCGAACAAATCAATGAGAAAATACCCGTAATCATCGGCCCTAACCGAAAAATCGGCGGCATATTTTTTCCCGTTGCGCGAAGTTTCAACAATGGGGATAAACTGCATCCATTCAAATCCTTCGGATTTAAAAAAGTTATAGATTTCTTCGGCATATTCCGATGAATAGGAGGTAACACAACTCATAGCATTAACCGCTACACCGTGCTTATTCAAAACCGATAAACTTTGGTGCACCCTTTCCCATGTAGGGTTTCCGTTTGATAGCTTTCGATAGTGGTCGTGCACATGCTTTGGCCCGTCGATGGATAAACCTACCAGAAAGTTATGCTCTGCCAAAAATGCAGCCCATTTCTCATCAAGCAACATGCCGTTGGTTTGCAAGCCATTACCAACTACCTTTCCTTGCCCGTATTTCTTCTGCAGCTCAATCACATTTTTATAAAAATCGATTCCCATAAGCGTTGGTTCACCCCCCTGCCAGGTAAAGGTAATATGCGTTCCCGACTGTGCCATTACTTGTCGGATAAGAGTTTCAAGCGTTTCGGAACCCATGCGGTGAGTCTTAACATCGCTGTACAGTTCCGATTTTTCGAGATAAAAACAATAGGTGCAATTGAGATTACAATCGGGACCTGCGGGTTTAACCAATACTGAATTTAAGGGTTTGAAATTACTCATGGATTTATTTACTTGTTTTCTCGATAAACAAAACTAACAAAATCAACTGTAATTAATGGCTCATTAATAGAAGACTTTCCTGATTTCGGAATCTCCATTTCAGAATAATTAATTGGCAGAAAATTCCGCTTATGGTAAAAACGACATGGTTAACTCATCCGAATCCCGGTATTTTATTCTTAACTCTTTTAAGCGGGCATGCAGCTCTTGCTTTATTTCACTATACAAAGGATGATTATACAGGTTTACCATTTCGTATGGATCTTTTTTTAAATCGTATAGCTCCCACTCGTCAATATCGTAATAAAAATGCATGAGTTTATAGCGTTCTGTCGATATCCCATAATGCCTTTTCACACTATGCCAGTCGGGATATGCATAATAATGATAATAATGTTCTGTCCTCCACTCAGCAGGCTTTTCATCATTAAGTATCGGCAGTAAACTTTCTCCCTGCATATCCTCCGGGATTTCAGCTCCTATTGCATCTAAAAAAGTTGGGGCAAAATCGAGGTTAGATACAATCAAGTTGCTTTCGGTGCCGGGTTTAATAACTTCAGGCCACGAAATAAGTAAAGGGGTTCTGTATGA
>SKHV01000284.1 GCA_007116765.1 Prolixibacteraceae bacterium
GCAGCGTTTATTCCGCCCTGTGCCGAAATTGAGTGCGCACGGCGGGGGCTGTCGTTGTAGCAAAACACATGTACGTTGTAGCCCAGTTCCGAAAGTGAGGCCGCAGCCGATGCACCTGCCAAACCGGTTCCCACTACAATTACATCGAGTTTACGCTTGTTAGCAGGGCTTACTACCTTGATCGATTCTTTGTGCCTCGACCATTTTTCGGCCAATGGCCCTGCTGGTATCTTGTTTTCAATTTTACTCATAGTAATAAATTAACCGATTAAAATTTAATCATGAAATACAATGGAATAATACCGTAACCAATTGTGAAAATCCAACCAATTACTACTGCCAGGAAATACAACCTTTTTCTCCATATTTGGTTGTTAAGACCAATAGTTTGGAATGCTGACCAGAACCCGTGCGATACATGTAGTCCCAAAAGCGCGCCACCAACAATGTAGAGGATTGAATAAAGAATACTTGCTTTAAAGAAACCAGCTACCAGTTCGTAGGCATTTTCCATTTCCACCAGACTGCCACCTTGCATTACTAGGGTATGCGGCACATCGCCTGCAATTTTCATCCGAAACCAGAAGTGGCTAAGGTGAAGACCCATAAAAACAAACAGGAGCATACCCAGAATAAGCATGTTACGCGATGCCCAGGTGCTGTTTACCGATTGTTTGTTTTTGTTGTAACCAATGGGGCGAGCCCTCATGTTTTGTAAAGTAATGACAAACGACCACACGATGTGAATAAGGAAACCAATTGCTAAAACCGGTTCCATTACTTTAATCAGCGGGTTGGTTGCCATAAAATGTGCCGCAATGTTGTACAAGTCGCCTGTGTCGTCAAAAATCAACAGCAGGTTAATCGACATGTGTACCGTGAGGAATATAATCAGGAAAAGCCCTGTTAAACTCATCAGAAATTTGCGGCCAATAGAAGCACTAATAAAACTCCCTTTGCTCATAACAATCTAATTTATTATTAATTACGACCTTTAACTCATTTTAATAAAAAGTACCACAAAAATAGGCTTAAACAACATGTTAAGCAACACTTTTGCTTGGTTTTGCTTTAATTTATAATGAATCTAAAATTCCATGTTCGAAAATTCGAAAAAACTAATATAAATTGCTGAATTTCTTGTTTTAAGCAGAATGCTTCTATGTTAATTTGGTGTGAGTTTATATGAATCAATTCAAGTTCCTTGTGGGGAAAATATTTTTGCAAACTCTTTTTAGAGATAAAACACGTTCAAATAGGGTACAAAAAAAGGAGACATCATCTGATGTCTCCCAAAAAACTATCCCCCAAACTAAAACGCCAAACATGAAAAAGACTTGATTTGAATGAAATCAATCATGTTTGAAATTGATTTCGTCTACAAATATATGATGTGGATTTTAAACATCCAAATATTTCTTTTAAAAAAAGTAATATTTCTTTACATTTTTTTAAGCCATTGTATCTACATCATACCAGTCTAAATTAAATGCCTCTGCTACTCCCCCATAAACCACTTTCCCTTCAATTACATTCAACCCTCTTTTCAATCCTGAATTAAGATTTGATGCTGTTCTCCATCCCCGGTTTGCAATATCTATAATGTATGGCAAGGTAGCGTTTGTGAGTGCAATAGTAGAAGTACGCGGAACGGCACCCGGCATATTAGCTACAGAATAATGGACTATGTCATCGACAATAAAAATAGGATTGTCGTGCGTAGTGGGGTGCGTTGTTTCGAAGCAGCCGCCTTGGTCAACAGCCACATCGACCAAAACAGTGCCCGGTTGCATGGTTTTTAGCATTGGCCTTGAAACGAGCGACGGGGCTTTTGCACCGGGTATCAATACGGCACCTACAATTAAGTCGTGAGTTTGAATTAGTTCCCGAATATTGTATTCGTTGCTCATCATTGTTTTCACATTTGCCGGCATTACATCGTCGAGGTAGCGTAAGCGCTTAAGGTTTACGTCCATTATTATTACGTCGGCTCCTAAACCTGCAGCCATTTTTGCGGCTTCGGTTCCAACTATGCCCCCACCAATTACCAGCACCTTTGCCGGAAGCACTCCGGGCACACCACCCAGCAAAACACCTTTCCCGCCAAAGGTTTTTTCAAGATACTTAGCACCTTGCTGTACCGACATTCGCCCTGCAACTTCCGACATAGGAACCAACAAGGGCAATGAGCCATCTACTGCTTCGACCGTTTCGTATGCAATACATATTGCCCCTGAGTCAATCATGGCATTTGTGAGCACATCGGAAGAGGCTAAATGCAAATAAGTAAAAAGAATTTGACCCGGCCTTAAAAGTTTGTATTCAGGTTCAATGGGTTCTTTCACTTTGACTATCATCTCGCTTAAGCTATACACCTCTTCAATGGTGGCAAGTATTTCGGCACCGGCTTTTTCATATTGTTCATCGGTAAAACCACTTCCGAGCCCTGCTGTTGACTGTATATGAACCTTGTGCCCGTGCTTGGTTAATTCTGAAGCACCTGCCGGTGTGAGAGCTATCCGGTTTTCATTGTTTTTTATTTCTTTTGGAACGCCTATGATCATATTGTTTGTTTTTATTTACAATCAAAATTACAATTTCTGTCTCTTCATAATATGATAAAATACCACACTAAAAATGGATAGTACTTTCTTTTTGGTTTACAGAAGAACAAAAAGCACTTTTGCTTTTAATTATTAAGTACACCCCAATAAATATTATCTCATTTTCATCCATAATGCTATTTTTTATTTCAATCCGATAGTTATATCTTTACGCGATTTGTTTTAAAACAGTTTTTTATGCCGGAAATTTCAAAACGCGGAGTCAGAATGCCTGAGTCTCCCATCAGGAAATTAGTTCCTTTTGCCGATAAAGCAAAAGCTAAAGGGATTCAAGTATTTCATTTAAATATTGGTCAGCCCGATTTGCCAACACCACAAGTGGCCATTGATGCAATACGAAATATTGATCGAAAAATTCTTGAGTATAGCCCCAGTGAGGGTATACGCTCTTACAGAGAAAAACTGGCGAAGTATTACCACAAGTTTAAGATTGATGTTTCGGCAGACGATATTATTATTACTACAGGTGGATCGGAGGCGGTAACTTATGCTTTTTTATCGTGCCTTGACCCTGGCGATGAAATAATTGTGCCTGAACCATCGTACGCCAACTACACGGCTTTTGCAATCGTAGCCGGTGCCATAGTAAAAACCATACCTTCGAAAATTGAAGAGGGTTTTTCACTTCCCCCTATCGAAAAGTTTGAAGCACTTATTACTCCCCGAACAAAGGGAATAATGATATGCAATCCCAATAATCCTACTGGTTATTTGTACACACAAAGCGAAATGAATGCCATTCGCGATTTAGTAAAGAAATACGATTTGTATCTTTTTTCTGACGAAGTGTATCGTGAGTTTTGCTATACAGGAGCACCTTATATTTCGGCCTTTCATTTGAAAGGAATTGAAGAGAATGTGATACTAATTGACTCTGTTTCGAAACGCTATAGCGAATGCGGCTTGCGAATTGGCGCATTAATCACCAAAAATGCGGCAGTGCATCGCAATGTGGTTAAATTTTGCCAGGCCAGGCTAAGCCCGCCGTTAATTGGTCAAATAGCTGCCGAAGCATCACTCGATACGCCCGATGATTATATGCTTGAGGTGTATAATGAATATGTGATGCGGCGCAACTTCTTAATTGATGGACTGAACCGGATAAGAGGAGTTTACTCGCCTATTCCAATGGGAGCATTTTATACTGTAGCCCGCTTACCGGTTGATGATTCAGACAAATTTTGCGAATGGATACTCAGCGAGTTTACCTACGAAAATAAAACAATTTTCATGGCTCCGGCTTCGGGCTTTTACACTACACCGGGGCTTGGTCACAACGAGGTGAGAATTGCTTACGTGCTGAAAAAAGAAGATCTTGCGATGGCATTAAAAATATTGGAAGAAGCCTTGAAAGTATATCCGGGTCGTACGGTTTAGTTTAACGTGCAATCCACTCTTCGGGATTAAGTTTAAGGTTTTCTTTCCAAATCTGAAATTTCAGAACGGTTTTATTGTCTTCGTTTTCGTCGACAAATATTAACC
>SKHV01000207.1 GCA_007116765.1 Prolixibacteraceae bacterium
GTAAAAAAAAAAATAAACTTTTGTTAAAAATTAATGAAAATTTCAAAATCTAAATTTTAACTATGAAAAAATCAAAAAGTAGGATTTGGCATAAAATGCTTTTACTAAGTGCATTGTTTTTCATAAATCAGCACTTATTTGCCCAAGTAAGAGGAACAGTGTCAGATTCTTCAGGAAAACCAATTCCTGGGGTAACGATTATTGAAAAAGATACTAATAATGGAGCGGTATCAAGTGTCGATGGTGATTATCTTATTCGATTGCAGAATCAACAGAGTGCGGTTTTGCTATTTTCTTTTATTGGAATGGAAACACTGGAAGTTCCGGTTTTAGGCAGAACAACCATTGATGTTGTTTTAAGTGAAGCCTCACTAGCACTTGAAGAATTAGTTGTTGTAGGTTACGGCACACAAAATAAAGAGAGTGTGGTTGCTGCTATTTCAACAATTAGTGCCGACGAAATTGTTCGTACACCAACATCGAACCTTACTTCAGGTTTGGCAGGGAAAATGCCTGGATTGACCATCATGATGAAAGATGGTGAGCTTGGTGCCGAAAATATTCAGACATTTATTCGCGGACAGGCTACAATGAATTCGTCTGCTCCATTAATTTTAGTTGATGGCGTTGAGCGTCCATTAACTACTATTGACCCTTATGATGTTGAATCTATTTCAGTTTTGAAAGATGCATCGGCAACAGCCGTGTTTGGTGTAAGGGGGGCAAACGGTGTAATATTGGTGACTACTAAAAAAGGAATTGTGGGTAAACCTCAGGTTTCGGCTAATGTGAACTATTCAATGCAAACTCCTACACGCCTGCCAAAACCTCTTAATGCATTCGACTATGTGAATTTGCGCAATGAAGTGGTAAGGCTCGATAATCCGAATAACCCTCCGGCGTTCGATGAATCTGTAATTGATCATCTAAGTAACAATGACCTGACCGGGTATTATATGGATCGGGATTTTTTCGGCGAATTTATTCATGATTTTACCCCGATGTACAAAGCCAATATTAACTTGCGTGGTGGAAACGAGAGAACCAAATATTTCACGAGTGTGGGATACATGAGTCAGGGCGGACCCTTTAAAACAGTGCCCAACCAAGAATTTGGTTACGACAACTCGCAACGGCTTGATCGCTTTACATACCGGACCAACATCGATATGCAGATTACTAAATCGTTGAAAGGCTGGATGAACTTATCGGGGCATCTGCAAGATAAAAAAGATCCTGTTATCCGGGGTGACTTGCCAACTGCTCATACCGGGCAACAATCTTCCTATTTCTATATTATGGCGAGAATGCTAGATGAACCCTCACTGTCAACTTCAGATTATCATCCCGATGGTGTTACCCCTTTGGGTACAGGGCCTTACGCATGGTTAAACCAGTCGGGCTACAAGGTGGCTACAACCAATCAAATAAACAGCACTATTGGGTTTGAACTGGATATGGACTTTATCGCAAAAGGCCTTTCTGCCAGAGCAGTTGCCTCATACGATGCACGTAACGTACACCATAGAGGCTTCAGGCAAATACCTGACCAATGGGCTACAACACTAATGCAGACCGCAGCAGGTAAAGATTCAGTAGTATATACCCTTGCCAGTTCTGGTACTGAACTTATTCCTGTTTTACGGCAAGAACAAAGAAACACTTTCGACCTACAGGCATCGCTCAATTATAATAACAAGTTTGGAGGTCATGAAGTTACCGGTCTATTGTTGTATACTCAAAATCAGGAGATCAGGGGTGCACAAATCCCGTTTAACTACGTGGGCATTGTTGGACGTGCTACTTACAATTACAATCAACGCTATTTGGCTGAGCTGAACTTTGGGATGAACGGTTCGGAGCAATTCGCACCAGGCCATAGGTTTGGTTTCTTTCCCTCAGTCTCGCTTGGATGGGTGCCTACTCAGGAAAAATTTATGGAGTCGGTTTCTGCAATCAGATTTCTTAAAATCAGAGCCTCCTTTGGGCAGGTCGGGAACGATGGTATTTCAAACAGACGTTTTATTTATGTAGACGATTGGACACAGGGAACAGGGCAATATTTTGTAGGTACTGGTAATATTCCGGGACTTCCAAACCCTGTTTACGAGAACACAATGGCAAACCCGCTTGTAAGCTGGGAGGTGGCCAATAAAGCGAACGTTGGAATCGAGAGTAGGTTTCATGGCGGTTTTGAGTGGGATTTAGACCTATTTTACGAGAAACGAAATTCTATACTGATAACACAAGTGGCAATTCCACGCTACATGTTTGGACAATTAGGTATGCCTCCTCTTAACGATGGAGTGATGACTAACCGCGGATTTGAAACCTCTATTTCACACAGGAAGAATTTTTCGAGAGATTTTTCCGTTATGAACAGGTTAAGTGCAGCTTATGCTAAAAATATTATAGAGAACAACAACGAGGAACCTTTCGATGATTCGTATGCTTATCCATACCGTCAGGAAGGATTTTCGAGAGGCGTTATTTTTGGGTATGACTGTTTAGGATATTTTTCCGATGAGGCAGAAATAGCTGCATGGGCGAACCAATCTGTAGTGGGAAGAGCTATCCCAGGCGATTTAAAGTACCGCGATGTAAACGGTGATGGCGTGATAGATGAAAAAGATTTAATACCTATGAATTATCCAACAGTACCACAATTGAATCTTTCGTATAACCTTACAGTCAACTATAAGAATATCGATTTCAGCTTGCTTTTACAAGGGGTATCCAACTATTCTTTTAATTTCACGGGTCGAGGTGTGAGAGAATGGGACGGAAATTCTATGCGCGAAGGATGGAAAAATTATTTCGAGTTGCATAAATATGCATGGACTCCGGAAAAAGCAGAAAGCGGTGGCGATATCCGTTACCCTAGGCTGCATGTCGACGGGATTTCAGGCAACCATGCAACGAGCAACTACTGGGTAATTGACTTGTGGTATCTGAGGGTTAAGAACTTGGAGCTGGGATACACTTTGCCAAAACATAGGCTTAATGCCATAGGCATTGAGAGATTGAGGATTTACCTGAATGGGTCGAATCTTGCAACTTTTGACAACATGCCGTTTAAGTATTTTGACCCTGAAGTTTCAAATTCTTTGAGCCACCCAATATTTGCAACTTACAATATAGGATTGAACATTACCTTTTAAGGGTTTTATGATAGTATATAATTAATCAATGGAAAAATTTCTGATATTATGAAACAAAAAAATAAAATATCATATAGTAAAAGGATATATATCATACCTGTCTTCTTGCTAGTTATGTTCACAACGGTAAGTTGCGAGAAGGCTTTCGAGGACGCTTTAGATCGTATATCCGATTCAAGGGAGACCTTGGATGGCATGTTAAGCGATGCGAATAAAGTACGAGGAATGTTTCAGGCTTGTTATGCAGGTGTGCCCAAGCACCGGTTTTATCTCTTTTTTTGGACCTCTGAAGAATCGTTGACAGATAACGTTTTCGACACTCAGGGGCAAAGCATGGGTGAATGGCGTTCGGGGGCATTATCGCCTACAAACCCTGGCGTATGGGCAGGTGAACAGGCCAATTCTTATTCAAACCCTAATGCTTCATGGTGGGGCAGGTATTGGGGTGCTATCCGTCATTGCAACATGTTTATTCAAAATATCGATAATATTACAGTTCCTTTGGAGCAGATGCCGCAGGTAGAAATAGATTTAATGCGCGAAGAGGCCATCGCGCTGAGAGCTTTCTATCACCTGAAGCTAATCAGTATGTACGGACCCCTTCCGTTTATCGACATGCCATTTGAACTTGATTATGATGGATGGGCAGATTTAACACGCCCTTCCTACCATGAGGTTGCCAATCGCATAGCCGATGAATTACAGGGTGTTATCGACAGAGGTGTTATTCCTTTGAAGCGCGATGCTAATAACGTGACTGATAAATACCGGATGCCCCTTGGTTTTGTTTACGGTCTTAAATCGAGGGTTCTCTTGTACAATGCCAGCCCGCTGAACAACCCAACAGGCGACATTGCAAAATACGAAGCCGCTGCTGCTGCTGCCAAACAGTTTTTAGATTTGAACGCATATTCGCTTGAGCCTTTTGAAAATACCAAGCGGATGTATATAAGCCCATACTCAGTAGATTTGGAAGCCGTAGAGGTAATATGGAGAGGTCGTGATAGGATGTCGCAAATTAGCAACGTTGCAGGGATGGATTTAAGGACAGCAATCCCCAAACGCAGTGATTACACCCAGCATAAAACTGGAGAAACACCAACGCAGGAGATAGTGGATTGCTATGAACTGACAAATGGTGCGATGATTATTCAGGAATACGATGCAAGTCATGCCAACCCTACATTTACCCCAGAGGCAATTGACGCAGGTTACGACGATATGAATAACCCTTATGCCAATAGAGACGCCCGATTTTACCGTGATATTATTTTTAACGGGAGCGACCATTTCGGCAATTCTTATCAGATGGGGCCAATAACTGTTTGGACTTATCTGGACGCACCCGGTACCGGTACTAATGGCAATACTACTGCTGGTACCAACAAAAAAACTTATACCGGTTATTATTATGCAAAGGACCGCGACCCTCTTTGGTATGGTACCGGTAATGTGGGTGGTGGAAATGGAAGATGCCACCAGCATACACTCTACATGCGTTATGCCGAAATTTGGCTTAACTATGCGGAAGCATTGTGTGGTGCCGGTCGTTTAGATGAAGCATGTAATGCTTTGGATATGACACGCTTGCGTGCTGGACAGCCCTCTATTAAAGAAGTGCCCGGGGCACAGCCAGGTAATAAACAATGGCTGATGAAACGTATACAAAATGAGCGCCGGGTAGAATTGGTACTCGAAGATCACCGTTTTTACGATGTAAGGCGTTGGGATTTGATTAGCAATCAGAACAACAATACTGTTAGTGCTATACTTCCGGAGAAAGTAGGTGATAATACTTTTACTTACACTCGCTTTCAAATACCTTTTGTATGGGCGTGCCATAACGAGAGATACAAAGTACTGCCAATCCCTGCTGTTGACCATAAATTGTTGCCGGGAATTGAACAGCCAGATGCTTGGAAATAATCGGTATTTAAGGAGAAATATATATATTTTTTAAATTAAATAAGATGCAAAATAAGATGAAACAATATATTCTGATAATTTGTGGTTTTTTTCTGACCACAATTTATGCCCATGCACAGTATAATTCAGAACTTGTTCCCGATATGAACGAGTATCAGGATGTAGCTTTTGGCAAACAAATAAAAGAACAGGTAACAGCCTCTGTTTTCTCCATATCAGGAGAAGAGTTGTTGAAAAGCCGAACCAATAGTCTACGTGTAGCTTTACAAGGAAGGCTTCCCGGGTTGAGGATTATTCAGTCTGGCGGTGAGCCCGGTCGTGAGAGATTCGATAACCACCTAAGGGGCTACGATTCACCAAACAGCAACGGGATAATGTACATTATTGATGGGGTAGAACGTTACCCTTTTGGAATCGACATTCATGAAATTGATCAGGTTACGATATTGCGTGATGCTGCCGCGGTAAGCATGTACGGTATGCGCGCTTCTGGTGGTGTTTTAATTATTACCACGAAAAGGGGTCTTGAAGGAAAAACAAAGATTTCGATTTCTGTTGATCAATCAATGCAGTCGCCAACACGTCTTCCACGCTTTGTTAATGCCTACGATTACGCCAATATGTATAACCAACGTCTGGCTAACGATACCCTCTATGGCGACATGCAATCAATTTCATCGGGAGGTGGGCCTATTGATCACAGGTCGTCTGTTTTCTATACTCCACACGAATTGGAGCGTTATCGTTTGGCCGATAGCACCGAATTTTTTCCGGTCAGAAACATGGTCAACGATTTCATGAAAGATTATACTAATCTCACACGTGTTAATCTAAATTTCAGAGGTGGTTCCGATGCTATGCGTTTTTTCACTTCGATAGGGTATACTAACCAAGAGGGTATTTTCAAATCAGAGCCATTTGATAAGTATAGTTACGACAATAGCTCAAAGACCCAGAAGGTTAATTTCCGCACTAATTTTGATATTAACATTAACAAAACGCTAAATGCTTTTGTGAATATTGGAGGGTACATGGAAAAGGTTAATTTACCTTTTATTGGTGGTGGCCATGGTTGGAATTATTTAATCGCGAAAATTTACCAAACACCCAACAACGCTTACAACGATTTGACCCCCGATGGGGAAGTAATTGTTAAAAGAGACAAGTTGAGTTTTGAAAGAAACAGATCTGTATACGGAGATATTAACAGGACAGGAGCACAGCTTGAGACCAATACCAGGTTAAATAACACCTTTGGCATGCGTCAGGATATGGGTAAACTTGTTGAAGGCCTTTCGGCATCAGCGCAACTGGCGTTCGATATTTATTCGAGAGGAACTCAGAGCCGGAGCCGAAGCTACGAAGCCTTTGAGGTTGTTAGATTGACAGCGACTAATGGTGTTGATTCGCTGGGCTATTCTAAAGTTAGCGGAACTAACAATACAACACTGAGTGATGGTTTTAATACTTTTTTTTACTACATGTACAACTTTCGCCTGGGGCTGGATTACATGCGTACCTTTAATGACAAGCATAGTGTTAGTGGAATGCTAAATGCAGAAAGGCATATGCAACAACAGCAGATATTGGTTGCCACCAATTACATGGGCTTAAATGGTAGGATGGTATATGGTTTCGATAATCGTTATTTTGCCGAAGCAAACTTCTCGTACCAAGGGTCGGAGCAATTCAATAAGGGAAACCGTTATGGATTCTTCCCCTCGGTATCAGCAGCCTGGCTAATTTCAAACGAGGAGTTTCTTAAAAACAGCAATTCTGTTAATTTTCTGAAATTGCGCGCTTCGCTCGGGCAAGTAGGCAATAATGTATATGGATATGGGGCAGGGAATCAGTATATGTTCATGGATACATGGAATCGAGGTGGACATCAAACCCAGTTAGGCAACCCTATAATTAAATGGGAGACCAGTACCAAATACAATTTAGGAATAGAGTCGAAGCTTTTCAACTCTATTGTTGTCCAGGCCGATGTGTTTTACAATAATAATACAGACATAATTGTAAATAATATTGCGACAATTCCCTCCGGGATGATGGGTGTTTCTACCAACATTCTTCCTCCACTTAATATAGGCGAAGTGACCAACAAAGGTTTTGAGGTATTTGTTGCTTATAATAAGCAAATTAACGATGATTTTTCAGTAGCACTGAGCGGAAATGTTTCCTTGGCAATAAATGAACGCGGCTATATGGCCGAATTGCCTTACGATGATACTTACGCTTACCCTATTCGGAACGAAGGTTATGCAATTAATTACAGATGGGGATATAAAACCGATGGTTTATTTGGTTCACAGGAGGAAATTGATAATTGGTACGACCAGTCTGCCCTTGGTGGTGTTCCAATTCCAGGCGATATTAAATACTTAGACCTGAACAACGATGGAATTGTTGACAGCAGGGATATTGCTCCTTTAGGTATTGGTCAGGCTCCTGAATTTTCAGGCGGTTTTAATGCACAAATAGCATATAAATGGTTCGATCTTAGTGCATTTTTTACCGGCGCTGCACGTAGAAATGTTTACCTTGATGGTTTTGGATGGTCTTCATCTATTGATAATTTCACTGAAAACATGAAGAACTCCTGGACACCAGAAAAGGCTGCTTCTGGCGAAGATATCATATTCCCTCGCTTGGGAAGTGAATCGACAAACTATGTTACAAGTGATTATTGGTTAAAAGATGGTGCGTTCCTTCGCTTGAGGAACATAGAGCTTGGATTTACGATGCCTGAAAGAGTGTCGCGAAAAATTGGTTCTGAATCGATACGTTTTTATGTTAACGGGTTGAACTTGTTTGTGTGGGATAGTTTGCCTACCGATGATTTTGATCCCGAATCTGCTAATTTTTCTACGACCAACTATCCGATTCTAAAAGCATGGAATTTTGGATTGAGCGTGAAATTTTAACGCTGGAAGAAAATGGTATTTAGCTATTTTAAAATAAAAATATAATTTTTAAAAAAATGAAACGAAAAGATATTCTCAAATTTAAATATACGGCGATCCTTTTGATTCTGATTATGGGTTCGTGTCAGGATATACTGGATGTTGTACCAACCGATAGGATTGATGTTGAACGCTTACTCTCTAACCAGAGAAATGTTGTCTCGTTCAGAGATAACTGCTACGACCATCTAAACGGTTCAATGACTAGCCACAGTTTAGGGCAATTGCTTGAAGTGTTTACCGATGATGCCTTTAGAGCAGGCTCAGGCTCATACTATGACTGGCACGCCGGCTTGCTAAGCCCGGATAGAAGTATGATGGGCGGGTCGATTTGGAATGATAACTGGAAAGGAATACGTATTTGTAATCTTGCAATTGAATACCTTCCGCAGTCGAAAGTGTCGAAAGAATTTATTTCTGATAAACAAATTGACGAATGGCTTGACGAAGTAAAGATACTGAGAGCATTTTTCCATTTCGAGTTAATCAAAAATTTTGGTCCTTTACCCTTTGTCGATCATGTTTTTGAAGTATATTTCGAAGGGTGGAATGAACTAAAGCGACCTACTTACGACGAAATTACGAGTAGAATTGTAGAAGAACTGGACGATGTAATTAAAAGAGGCAATTTGCCATTACGTTGGCAAGCACCAAACGATTATTACAGAATGAACCAAGCAGTAGCCTATGCACTTAAATCGAGGGTGTTGCTTTACAATGCCAGTTTATTGAATAACCCAGATAACAATCAGGATAAATGGCAAAGAGCGGCCAATGCTGCAAAGGAATGTCTTGATGTTCTAAGTCCGGAATACAGTCTTGTTCCGGCAGACGAGTACAGCTCTTTATTCAATGAGGACAATCTTGTTTTGAACAAGGAAATCATATTGAGAGCCAATGAAAACAGCACCAACATAACTAACAACAACAACGGGGTTGACCTGCGGTTTTATGGTTCGGCTACCCAAAACAACAACTGTGGAGCAGTACCAACCCAGGAGCTGGTCGACTGTTTTGAACTGCTCGATGGAACGTTGCCTGTATCTCAATACAATGAAGAACATACAAGTGCTACATTTAATGGCTCATACAACGAGAACGAAGGTAGTAATCCGTATCAGGGGCGTGATATGCGCTTGAGTGCGTCTATAGTATATAATACAGCGAATTATGGAAAGTATAAAACACAGGCAGGCCCAGATTTGATAATCTACACTTATCAAGGAAAACTGGGAACCGGATTCAATAGCAATACTGTTTCGCAACTGGAAAGCGACAAGCGCTTAAGCACAACTGGATATTACCTTCGGAAGTTTAATTCAGCTTCGTATTGGGGACCCACTACTGGAGGAACTGCAGCACATAAAATATTTTTCCGTTTAGCTGAAGTGTACCTTAATCTGGCCGAAGCTAATTGTGAGCTGGGTAAACTTGATGACGCTATTGCTGCTTTGAATGTTGTGCGAACCAGAGCAGGACAACCCGCAATAACAGATGTTCCCGGATTTGAAAAAACACAGGATTTTCTGATGAGCCGCATCCGTAACGAAAGGCGTGTTGAGCTGTGTTTCGAAGGACATCGGTTTTTCGATCAGCGTCGCTGGAAAATACTTAATCAAACTAACGGTGTGATTTCAGGAATGAAAATCACAAGTGGATCCCAAACCGATTTCGGACCATTCTTATATGAAAGAGTAAGAATACAAACGGTACGAAATGCTACATCAGATAGATATCTGGTTCTGCCTATACCACAAGGCGAAGCAAGAAAGCTTACAGGCCTTGGTCAACCAGAAGCATGGCAATAAGATTTATGAATAAAACTATTATGTGTTATAAAATAATAATATTATGAATAAGATACTAATACGGCTGTCCATCCTTTTATTTGTGGGGATAGTTATGGTTAATTGTGTAAAAGACGAAATCAGATATATTGATCCGATGATTGTTGGCATTACAGACAATATAGATAATGACATTGATCAGATAAGCTCTAGTGTTTGGAATGTTGCCTTAATCGGTTTGAGGAAGGAAAGGGTAAAACTAGCGGGAATGATTCAACGAATTGAAACAGGTGGATATGTTGGCGATAATTATAGTCTGGCTAACCCGGAAGAGTCAAAAAATCGTGTAAACGTTTCATTACAACGTGTTGAATTTTTAATGGATTCATTATGGAATGCAAATATTCAGGCTCCGTTTAATGACGTAGATAAAAATAGCGCCGGGATACAGAACTTTGGGTTAAAAGCATATGGCGAGACAGAAAATAAATATGATGATATTTTCATGTGGCTTATGGCTGAAAGTGCCGGTGAAGAGGAAGATCCTTACGTTGCCTTTGATCTTGAAAACCTTGCAGACAGAATATTTGTTTTGCTTGAATTAACTGACCTTGATAATGATGCTGTTAATGAGTATGTAAATTCAATAAAGACTAGGTTTAGCGACATGCAACAGCAATATGCCGATTTGGAAAATGAAATCAACACTTCACCATATTTTTCTACACAACAAAAGGAGATATATGCTAATCTGCAAGGAATTCTTGATGAAATGGCGGTAACAATGGAAGAGGATCTTTCATTGGATACTGTTGACGAACTGGATGAGATAGACAGGGATCTTGACCCTCTGGTTTATTTTGTGGATAACAACTATACATCTCCGCCACAACGTCCTCTGGTGTATGGTGAAATAGCACGGATCACAGAACTGAGATGGCTTAGTGAAAAAGGCACTTCAGTTGATTATAGTTCTGATTGGAAGCTGGTTAATCACATTGACGCTGCTGAAACCAGAAGATGGAACGATGGAGTAGGTTACTTGCCAATTGATGTTGACTTTACAGGTGTCTTCGACGGTCAATTTTATATGATATCTGGGTTGTTTATGAATCAACCGCCCGATGGCAATACTGGTCTGATAAGCCAGCTATCTAATGGTGGTCAGATTAAAAATCTCGGAATGGTTAATGTTGATATCGAAGTGAAGCATCCTTTTGGTGGTGTTTTTGCCGGTATAGTGCGTAATTCCTATTTAACCAATTGTTTCTCAACAGGTCATGTTGTTGTAAAGGGGAATTCGGGTTCAATCGTTGGCAGGTCTGAGGGTTCTGTTTTCACAAATTGCTTCACCCTTGCTGATACTGAGTATGGCGGAACAGGTGGTAACTGTGGTCCCTTCGCCGGATGGGCTGAAGGTCCAACTGAATTTAATAATTGCTATGCTGCAAGTCTTGTGTTTGGATCTGACAGGGGAGATTTTAATGGTTTTGTCGGTTCTGTAAGAGGTGATGCGTATGTTGTTAATGGTGTTTATTGGAGTTCCGAAATTTCGGGGAAACCGAATGCCAGCAACACTGGTTTTAAAGATTTGGAATCGGTTATTAATCTGCCCGCTGCTTCATGGAATGATCTTGCAAATTTCCCAACATTTAGTGCCGATGAATGGGAGATCAAAATAGTGCCTCAGATTGATTCAAATCCTCGCCCATACCTGAAAGGCTTTAATTATGATGCATTAGAAGATTTTATTGTACCATAATATACGATTTATTAGTTAGATGGATTAGTAATAGTAACTTGAATTAATTAAGTCATTTGTTAAGAACATTATTGAATAGTTTTTGGCAAATGACTTTTTTAATTTTTAATTTTTTTTCAATGATTCGTAAATATTTATTTCTTGTATTTTGTATTGTTGTTTTATTGTTTTGCAGTTGTTTTGCTGCAACAGACGCGTCGCCCAAAGTCCGCAATGTAATTCTAATATTAATGGACGATCAAAGTGCGGATTTGTCGTTTCTGGGCACACCGGGTCTTTCAACCCCTAACTTGGATCGATTGATAGGGCAAGGTGTGTATTACTCCAGTGCTTATGCTACAAGCGCCTCATGTGCTCCCAGCCGGAGCTCCATACTTACTGGCATGTACCCCCACAGCAACGGACACTGGCGAAATACCGTTACCCCCACCATGAGGCATCCCGAAGTTGACTTTGGCAGGGAGAGTAGTATGGTTGATCAGGTAAGGGTTCATGAATCTATTCCCACCTTGATAGAGATATTACGCGATCATGGTTATTTTACAGGCATAACGCATAAGTTTCACCTTAGTCCACCCTGGAAATTTCCTTTCGAAGAAAGAAACCCTGTACAATATGATCATGTTGAGTTTGAAAAAGTGATTGCACAGATGATTCAGCAATCGGGTGATCGCCCTTTTTTCATACAAGCCAATATTGAACCTCCTCACCGCTCGTTCCGGGGTAAGAAATTTTTCAAGAATATGTTCATGGATGGAAAACTCGATGATCCTGATCCTGATGCTATACGTGTACCCGACTATATGCCCGATATACAAAAGGTGAGAGATGATATGCAGGAATACTACGCTTCTGTTCAGGTCTCGGATGAATGTGCCGGTGGTATATTACGGGCACTGGAAAAATCGGGGCGTATGCACGAGACTTTGATTATTTACACATCCGACAACGGTATGCCCATGTATCGTTCAAAAGCATCGGCTTATCCATCCGGAACTCACATGCCACTGGCCATTGTTGGCCCTGGTATTGCTGGCGGGCAGATATGTGATCAGGTTGTTTCACTGGCCGATCTTATGCCCACCATGCTCAATGCTCTTGGTTTACCAATCCCATCAACGGTTCAGGGTGAATCTCTTTGGCCCTGGTTAAGCGGGAGAGGGGATTTGCCCGAGCGTGAGTATGTATTTACCGAACACAATTCGCATGGTCCCGATTTAAGGGAAGCATTCCCGCAGCGTGCCGTGACTGACGGGCGTTGGTACTACATACTTAACCTCGATCCAACCAAAACACAGAAAATGCCCGATGATTTAATTGGAGCAGGGGCATGGCAAAATAAAGCATACCCGGCCATTTTGGATGCATCAGATGAATTCCCGGAAAAGGTAAAATTGCTTACCGATATGATAGAGGGTCGCAGACCTGCTGAAGAGCTGTATGATCTGGAGGCAGACCCCTGGGCTATGAACAATTTGGCCCAGGATCCGAATCATTCACAAGTGTTGGAGAAACTTCGAAAACTAGTAAGCGAAAGGCGTAATAATAATAATGATATAAAAAAATCAGTAACAGAGTTTTATCCCGAAAAATAAAAATTATGAAAAAATATAAATGGATGCCTGCTGTAATATTTTTATTGATAGCAACAATAAATGCTGCCGGACAAAATGAGCAGCAAAATAAGCAAAAAGAAAAAGTTGAAACCACACAGCTTTTAAATACCGACAAAGAGCCAAAAATAAAGGGTAGAAAGTTTGTAAGCCTGTTTAATGGATCAGATTTGCAGGGATGGACAACCCAACAGGGGACCATGAAATTCGAAGTTGTTGATGGTGTAATTGTAGGCACTTGCAGCGAAGGTCCGAGTACTTTTTTGTGTACTGAGAAGGAATATGTTGATTTTATTTTTACCTGCGAGACGAAATGGATCGTAGATGGAAATTCAGGTGTTCAAATCCGGTCGTATATTCAGAAAGATCCAAATAGAAATACAGTTATAGGTCCACAAGCCGAATTGGAAGATTTGGCGAAAAATGGGCGAAACTGGTCGGGGGGTATTTATGGTCAAGGTTTGGGTAAATGGCTATATCCATTAACAGCACCTGAGCATGAGGCGGCAAGAAATGCAATTGATAGAAGCACATGGAACCGTTTGACAATAAAAGTGGAGGGAAATGTTTATAAAACATGGATAAATGGAATACCTGCTGCTCACTGGGTCGATGAAGAAAATGAATTCCCAAAAGGTTTTATCGGGCTACAGGTTCATGGAGGAAAACAAGGAATTCTTCAATGGAGAAACCTTAAAATAAAGGAGCTTTAAGCAAAAAAATAATTATATATCAAATTTGATTATGAATAAAAGAGAAAAATTATATAGTGCATTGATGGTGTTTTCAGGATGCTGAAAACCTTCAATCTAAATAACTTTAATCGTTACAAAATAATGATTACTATGAATTTACTGAATTTTAAAAGTTATTTGTGTCGTTTTTTAATCTCGAGAACAAGCGTTAAAGCTTCTGTTCTTTTGATTTGTTTATTGTGGAGCTTGTCTGTAAATGCAACTTCACGACCTGAAGTTATTACCGGGTTGATAACTTTTCGCCATGATAAATCGCCCTGGGGAGTTAAATTTTTTGTAAATGGAGAATGGACGTACAATCATGATTTGCGCGACCCTGCAATTGTTTCTGACGTATTAGATCAAATTCAAGAAGCTGGTGTAAATGTTATTTATCACGATTTAACCAATTGGGCTAATAACCCATATTTGCATTGGGCTCATTGCGATGAAATGTTGCCAGTTGTAGAACCTGAAATAATTAGAAGAGGGA
>SKHV01000160.1 GCA_007116765.1 Prolixibacteraceae bacterium
CTTTCTCGCTCAGGGGCTTGCCCAAAAACTCTTCGTATAATTTTAATATGTACGGGTTCTCGTGCGATTTGCGTATGGTTTTCATTCCATCTTCCTGATAAATGGCTGCTTGCCGCTTTTTCAGTATAGAAGAATCGCTATGGTGGTATGGCTGTCCGCCGCCACCAATACAACCTCCCGGACAACTCATAATTTCAATAGCATGGAAATGCGATTTTCCGCTTTGAATATCTCCCAACAGCTTACGGGCATTGCCCAAGCCATGAGCAATACCAATTTTTATAGGCAGCCCGTCGAAATCGATTGTAGCTTCTCGCACGCCCTCCATGCCGCGCAGCTCGTCGAAGTCGAGGCGTGGAAGTGGCTTTTTAGTGTGCAGCTCGTAAGCGGTACGTACGGCAGCTTCAATAACTCCACCTGTTGTACCAAAAATAACAGCAGCACCTGACGATTCGCCCAGCGGGGTATCAAATTCTTCGTCGGGAAGTGATTTGAACTCGATGTTGCTTAATTTGATAAGCGCTGCCAATTCGCGCGTCGACAGGGCGTAATCCACATCGGGGTTGCCATCCACGGCAAACTCGTCGCGGCCGCACTCGTATTTTTTGGCCAAACATGGCATAATTGAAACTACTACAAGGTCTTTCCTGTCAACATTCAGCTTATTGGCATAATATGTTTTGGCTATGGCGCCAAACATTTGTTGCGGCGATTTTGCTGTTGACGGGATATCGATCATGGTTGGGAACTGGTGTTCAAAAAACTTCACCCATGCCGGGCAGCACGAGGTAAGTATGGGTAGTTTCACGCTTTTATCTCCTGCAAGATGGCGCGAGAGGCGGTCGAGCATTTCGGTGCCTTCTTCCATAATGGTAAGGTCAGCAGCAAAGTCGGTATCGAACACGCTGTCGAAACCGAGCCTGCGGAGCGCGGCCACCATTTTGCCCGTTACCAAAGTGCCGGGCTCCATGCCGAACGATTCGCCCAGGGCTGCACGTACGGCAGGTGCGGTTTGCACCACCACTGTTTTCGATGGGTCGCTCAAAGCACGTATTACGGCCGGGGTATGGTCAACCTCGGTAAGTGCTCCGGTTGGACACACGGCCACACACTGCCCGCAATAGGTACACACCGAGTGGTCGAGGTTTTCTTCGAAAGCCGGGGCAACTACTGCCTGGAATCCTCGATTTATGGCCGAGAGCACGCCAACGGTTTGTACTTCGTTGCACATCATTTCGCAACGGCGGCACATAATGCATTTGTCAATGTCGCGGATTATTGCCGGGGAAGTATCTTTTCGGTAGGTCGATTTTTCGCCTTCAAAATGAATTTCGCGTATGCCCATGTCGTGGGCCAAATCCTGCAATTCGCATTCGCCCGATTTGGCACAGGTGAGGCACTCGAAGGGGTGGTCGGAAATAATGAGCTCGGTAAGTGTTCGGCGGGTATTGATAACCCGTATTGAATGCGTGTTGATTTTCATCCCTTCTTCGGCTTTGGTAACACAGGCAGGAGCCAGGTTACGGCGCCCTTCAACCTCAACTACACAAACCCTGCACCCGCCGGGCTTGTTTTCAATGCCCATGTCGTGCAGTTTCATGTGGCAAAGGGTTGGAATGT
This sequence comes from Prolixibacteraceae bacterium, assembly GCA_007116765.1. GTDB lineage: Bacteria > Bacteroidota > Bacteroidia > Bacteroidales > Prolixibacteraceae > Roseimarinus. The sequence continues at coordinate 1,621 of SKHV01000160.1, forward strand.
GTACCCCGGCTGTTTTGGCAGCATCAAGTATGGTAGTCCCTTTTCCTACTTCTACCTCTTTATTGTCTATTATCAGTTTTATCTTGTCCATTTTGTTCACCTTTCAAAACCTTAAATAATGTTGATTGCTTTAAACTTACACTTTTGGAAGCATACACCGCATTTTATGCACAACGACTGGTTGATGTAATGCGGCTGCTTACGCTCGCCTGTTATTGCGCCAACAGGGCAGTTGCGAAAACAAAGCGTGCAACCGGTACACATTTCGGCATCAATTTCGTATTTTAATAAATCTTTGCACTGTCCAGCGGGGCACTTACCCTCGGTTACGTGCGCCATGTATTCTTCGTTAAAATTTTTGAGGGTTGACAAAACCGGGTTGGGCGATGTTTGCCCAAGGCCGCAAAGCGATGAATCTTTTATTACATTGCTAAGCAAACTAAGGCGTTCAAGGTCTTCAACGGTGCCTTTTCCCTGGGTAATTTTATCGAGGATTTCATGCAAGCGTTTATTGCCAATACGGCAAGGCGTACATTTTCCGCACGATTCATCGAGGGTAAATTCGAGGTAGAATTTAGCGATGGAGACCATGCAGTCGTCTTCGTCCATTACAATCATACCACCAGAGCCCATCATGGAGCCGGCTTTAATGAGGTTATCGTAGTCGATGGGGATATCGAGTTCTTTATCGGTAAGGCAACCGCCCGAGGGGCCGCCTGTTTGCACGGCTTTAAACTTTTTACCATCGCGTATTCCGCCGCCAATATCGAAAATCACTTCGCGCAGGGTAATGCCCATTGGCACCTCAATAAGCCCCACATTATTCACTTTTCCGGCAAGGGCAAACACTTTGGTACCTTTCGAATTTTCGTTTCCAATGCTGCTGAACCATTCGGCTCCTTTGTTGATGATTACAGGAATATTTGCAAAAGTTTCAACATTGTTCACATTGGTTGGTTTTCCAAAATAACCCGAAACCGATGGGAAGGGCGGCTTAAATGTTGGCTCGCCCCTGAGGCCTTCCATTGAATGTATAAGTGCTGTTTCTTCGCCGCAAACAAAGGCACCTGCTCCGTAGCGCAATTCTATATCGAAAGAAAAATTGCTGCCTAAAATATCTTCGCCCAGCAAGCCGTATTCACGTGCCTGAGTCAGAGCTGTTTTTAGGCGGTTAATGGCCAGTGGGTATTCGGCTCTGATATAAACCAAGCCCTTGTCGGCACCAATGCAATATCCGCAAATAGCCATGGCTTCGATTACCGAGTGCGGGTCGCCTTCGAGAATCGAGCGATCCATAAATGCTCCGGGGTCGCCCTCGTCGGCATTGCACACTACATATTTTTGATCGTTTTCAACATTGCGGGTAATTTCCCACTTTAATCCGGTGGGAAAACCGCCGCCACCGCGACCACGCAAGCCCGATTTTTTAATTGTATCGATAACTTCTTCGGGCGTATATTCTGAAAGTGAAGTTCCTAAAGCGGCATAACCATCGCGGGCTATGTACTCGTCGATGTTTTCGGGGTCGATAAAGCCGCAATTACGAAGTGCTATGCGCACCTGTTTTTTGTAGAAATCGATTTTCGAAGAATCGCTTACATGGTAGTTGTTTTTGGGATTTTTGTACAACAAACGTTGTAAGGGGCGGCCTTTAATGAGGTGTTCCTGAACAATATCGGCTGCATCGGAGGGTTTCACGCTGGTATAAAAGGTATTGTCGGGCACAACTTTTATTACAGGTCCCTTTTCGCAAAACCCGAAACAGCCGGTAGAAATAACGCGTACATCGTTTTCGAGGTCGTTCGCTTCAATTTCGGTTTTCAGGTTTTCAATTATCTTATCGGCTTGCGATGCAAGGCATCCTGTACCTCCGCACACAAGAATATGAGTTTTATTTTCTGCCATTCTCCTTGAAATTTCGATATTAAACTTTTATTCGTCAATGGTCTTATAACTAACCGGTATTATACCGTCAACCAATTCACCTTTCATTACATGTTTATCTATTATTTCCATCACCTTATCGCGGGTTACAAAACCATAAACAACAGGTTCTTTTCCCGGCAATACCACCTCAATTGTTGGTTCTGCATAACAATATCCCATGCAGCCTGTTTGTGTTACTATTCCATCTAGTCCACGGAAGTCGAGCTCTTCGATTATGAAATTCATAATTTCTTTAGCTCCCGAAGCTATTCCACAAGTAGCCATTGCTACTTTAATTTGAACAATATTCTCGGCATTGGCTCCTTGTTCCCTTAACTTAATTTTTTGTTGAACGTCTGATTTAATTTTCTTTAAATCGGCAAGTGATTTTACCTTCATGGTTATTTTGTGTTTAATGGTTTTACACTGACAAACAAATATAAACAATTACAATTTTTTATGCTAGGTTAAAGTTGCTTCTATCATATCTAAATTCTCATTTATCAGGCTCTTTAGCGCTTTAATAATATCGGGATGGTTAATTGGAGTCCCCTCTAACTCATGATTTACCTCATCGGTATCAAACTCAAAATCGCTCAGCGGGGTTGAGTGTCTATAAATAAAGCGAATATGCATTTCCGATGCAATGAGTATTGTCATGGTACCCGCAATATCGCCCATAATAGGGCGATCGATATGACTATGCAAGAATACAGCTTTTAAACGTGTACCCTTACCCGGTTCTGATTTTATTTCAAAACTTCCGCCTGCTTGTTCGGCGTTTTGTTTTAACAGTGGAATGCCCAATCCAACCTTTCGGGTGGTTTGCGTGGTAGTAAACGGGTTGTCGATGGTTTTCAGAAATTCCGGTTCAATACCATTTCCGTTATCGATAATTTCGATGGAATAAATATTCTTTGCGGGATTTTCATCCACGTTAATCTCAATAAGTGTGGCCTTGGCCTTTATCGAATTTTGGACTATGTCGAGTATGTGTAGTGAGAGCTGGTTCATACCTAAGCAATTACGAATTACGAGTTTAGAATTACGAATTATTTCTTTTGCGAACGGTTTTGATTGATGCTACAACGATAGCGAGGATTTCATTTATTACTTCTAAGCCCACCCGTTTTGTTCTCAACAACATTTTTTCCTTAAAATCCATAGTAACAAATCTAAATTCGTATTTCGTAATCCCTTAGTCATAACTCGTAACTCGTAATTCGTAACTCTAAACTCGTAATTCGTAATTCACACAAGGATGCTTCTTCCATCTTCTTGTCTGAGTGCCTTTCGCAGTTCATTAAAAGTCCTTTCCTTCATGTTGAATATTGTATATCCTTTCCCAATTTGTTCGGGGAAATGGGCATCGGAATTTTTCAACAGGCTTACACCCTGTGGTATTTTACTGCTATTTTGCCATTCATCAATACTGGCTTTGTAGCTTATTTCAAAGGCATCGGCATTGAGGTTTTCGGGAATCATGCCCAGCTGGCTTAAAATCCCATTGTACGGCCTGTCAATGTGCGCGGGGATAAACAAGCCTCCCAAATGGTGCACTTCAGTTTCAATTTCCGAAAGGCCGGCTTCGAGCGAGTTTATCAGCAGGAATTCAAGTTCTTCCACTATCATTTCGTTTTCATCAACCACTACCTGGTCGCCAAACAAATCGGGGTTGTTTTTCACCTTCCTTGTATGCTTGTTGATAAAAAGTTGAAACTGAACTAAGGCATCGGGGCTTTCAAAAAGCGTAAGTACATGAACTTCCTCGGCCGAATTAATTTCGGCTCCACAAATAACCCAAATACCTTTTTCACTTCCAATTTTCTGAATGAGCTGTGCTTGTTTGGTGCTGTTATGGTCGGTAATTGCAATAATATCGAGTTGGGCTTCCAAGGCTGCATTTACAATATTCATGGGGCTCATCTCCAGGCTTCCGCATGGCGAGAGCAAGCTGTGTATATGCAAATCGGCCTTGAATTGTTCCATTACGTAAGTATCGAATAGAGTTTTCCGGCCAGCTCGAATGTTTGTTCGCTGCTTCCTAAAATGGCTACATCTTCTGCGATGGCTTTTTGAATCACATCGGCCGGTGGTTCAATATTTTTCACAAGGATAACACAAGCTAGTTCGCGCAGCGATGCTATGGCCACCACGTTAAGGTGGTTTTGGAGAGTAAGCCACGCGTTGCCTTCGGCGGCATGCCCCATCACATCGCTCAATAAATCGGAAACATACCCACCTGTAATTTCATTTTCAAGTCCGGCACTAGCGGTAAAAACTTTAAGCTGAAGTTTTTCAACCAATTCAGTTACTTTCATTCGCCTATATTTATAATATTTTATAATATTTAAGGTAACTCATGGAACCCTCAGATAAAAAATAATCGTTTTCATAAACACAAATGAACAATTATTTTTTATCTGTTCGTTTCATTTTTAGCTCCTATTTTAGTACAATCGGGGTCGAAACGTTTTTCGCCCCATTTCTTTTCCATTCGTTTAAATGCCTTTTCGGCAGGCACTTTTCCGTTTTTTTGCCAAAGCTGCTGAATAAAAATGCAATCGCTCATTTTGGCCTTTCGGTTGGCCATATCTTCGGCCAGAGCCTGACATGTAGGTGCACCGCAAGCGGCACAATCGATACCCGGCAAGTGGCACATTATGTTGCGGGCACGCTGCATACGACTCATAGCCATTTCCATATCGCTTCCAAAGCGCAACAAGGGGCGCGGGTTTATTTCCCCTGTTAATACTTTAGATTCAAGGTGCATGAACCGCTCGTCGCCTTCGGTTTGAGATTTTTTTTCGGCACTTGGATAACGCTTTGCCCTGCGTTTCAATTTTTCAACAGTTAAGAAGCGGTTTTGTGGCAACAATACACCTGCCGCACAACTCCGGTCGCAAGCTCTTAGTTCCAGAAAGTCGATGCCGGCAATCTCATCATTTTCAATGCGCTCAAGAATTTTAATCGCGTTATGAATACCGTCAACAGCCATGGTACGTGTGTTCTGCCACCATGTTTCGCCATGTGTAAGGCTCCATTGTATGCCTTCTTTTGTCAATTCTTTTCTTAAATACCTGCAATCTTCGGCCTGGATATCGTCAACTATCGACATTACCTTGTTGAATAAATCTTTAGGGCTAATAACCCCTGTAATAATTGAACGGTTCTCGCCTACCGGGCTTTTCACTGCTGCAATTTTTGCCACACAGGGTGTTACATAGAAAACCCCGGTTTCTGCCGGGTCTAAGCCGTCGGCCGAAAGCTTATCTAAAATATAATGAGCCGAAAGGTCGTGGGGTGCTTTTACCCGTGTAATATTTTCGGTGAGCGAAGGATAACGAATTTGAATAAGCCTTACAATGGCCGGACAGAAAGATGAGATAATAGGATATTCCGATTGGTTGGATTTAATTTGCTTACGAACAACATTTTTCAAAACAGCAATTGGCTGTTCAACTTCGTAAACATGGGTAAAGCCAATTTTCTGAAGTGCGGTGTATACTTGATCTTCAGATAAACGATCGGGGAATTGAGCCCAAAAAACAGACGGGAAAAGAATTACCTTGTTTTTATACTCATTAATACGGGACAAATCATCGTGGTCAATATCAATAGCTCCTTGTGGACAAGCCCTTACACATTCGCCACAATCCACGCAACGTTCTTCACGAATTACGACACTACCATTTACAATTCGGATGGCTTCGGTGGGGCAAATTTTCACACAGTGTGTACAACGAATGCATTTCTGATCGTCAACAATAAGTGCATGTATAAATTCCTGATTGTATGGCATATTAAAAATCTTTGATCATTGTAAGAGTTGTTCCTTTCCCTACTTTGGTTTCAATATCCAAGCGGTCAACATTGCGTTTAATGTTAGGCAGACCCATACCGGCTCCAAATCCCATTTGCCGAACTTTTTCCGATGCTGTGGAAAAGCCAACCTGCATGGCTTGTCCCACATCAACTATACCGGGGCCTTGGTCGCTTACTATCATTTTTACGCCAGTGGGGCTTATCAGAACTTCAATATTGCCTTTTTGTGCATGTGCTACAATATTTACTTCGGCCTCGTAAAGTGCAACTACAATATTTTTAATAATTTTTTGATCAACGCCCAATTGTTTTAGATTCTTTTTAACCTGACTTGAAGCATAACCCGCCCTGCTAAAATCACCTCCTTCTATAGTATAATTGAGCTTGATCATTTTCAATAAACCGGTTTTAAACCTGCCTCATAAAGTTTTCCTGCCACATGAAACATTGAGAAAGAGGTTTCCATTATTATCATGTTGTTTTCTTCTGCAACCTTTATCATATCCGCAGTAGCTTTTTTATTTCGAACCAGTAAAATACAGTTCACATCGGCCATTTCGGCAGTACGTATAGCCTGAACATTTGCCAAACCTGTTATTATCAGTAATTTATCTGTGTCGATAGTCAACACATCGCTCATTAAATCGGAACAAAAGCCGCGTTCAATGTTGTTCGCTTTAACACTTCCGCAAATCACCTTTGCATTCACAATTTCAATTACTTGTTCTAGCTTCATATACATACAAATAAAAATCAAAAATAGTGTGAAAAACTATGCATAGCAATAAGCCATAAAAATTTATTTTCATTCTAAATAGAGCCATTGATTACAAATGATTCCAAAGAATAAACAATTCATTATATGAACGTTAAGCTAAAAAAATAATCACTTCAACTATAAAAATCAGAATTCTATTGATTATAAGTGCTTAATTGAGTACTTTAATCCATCAGAAAAATATTTAAATCATGGTCGACAAAGTGTTTGAAGAAGTCAAAGAAGATTCGCCTGAACTGTATGCAAAAATGGTGGATTTACTAACAATTCCAGTTTTTTGCCGAAATAGAGAAGGCAACATAAAAGCCTGCAATAAATCATTTGCTGAATTGGTGGGTAAAAGTAAAAATGAAATAATTGGTTGTAAAGTTATTGACGTTCTTCCATTTGAAGTAGCCGACGTACTACTTTTTAAAGACAGCGACATGATGAACAACGGCAACAACCAGTTTTATGAAAATAAAATTAAATATGCCGACGGAATTTCACGGGATGTGATAATTAATAAAGTTGCCCTTGTTTCAAATAATAAAGAAATTACAGGAATTGTGAGTTCCATTATAGACATTAGCGAACGCAAAAAAGCTTTAAAAAAACTGCAACAAGCTGAACTCGAAAAAGAATTATCATCGAAAATGCTTCAAAAAATTAGAGCCGGCATTGTTATAGTGGATGAGCATTTAAGAATTATTGACAGCAACATAGGTTTTGCACGCTTATTCAGTGAGGAAAACGAAGAGCTTTTCGAAACCATACCCGGGCTTCAGGGAGCTGAACTCGACATGCTTGTGCCCGAAATAGTTACCGAAATGTTCCGTTCGATTATTGACTCTGGCGAAAGCAGACTTGAGCGTGACATAAGGTTTCAGAACAAATTATTATCGGTAAATGTAATGACCATTACCCGGAACAAAGTGGCCGGAGCAATTATCCGCGACATGTCGGCACCCATGCTTGAACGTGCCGAAATAATTGAACGTGCCCGACAGGTAAACCGTAAAAACATGAAAACAGTGCAGGAAATTGCTTACTTGCTAGGAGAAAATGCAGCCCAAACCGAAGAGTTGCTGAACTCCATTATAGAATCACAGAAATACGATGTTGACGAAAACAATTAAAGCCTGAAATGCAAAGCTACCACACCGAAATAGAAATCCAGCAACTTAAACCTAAGGGAGAAGAAGTTAGTGGCGATGTTTTCATCTCGAAAAGACTTGCCGAAGAAGACCGTACGGTTTTAGTATTATCCGATGGCGTAGGCCATGGCATAAAAGCAAGTGTTTTGGCAACACTTACCGCTGCAATGGCGCTTAATTATTCTAGTTTTCACACCAAGCCTGAAATTGCAGCACGCATAATTATGGATGTACTGCCGGCATCGGCCGAGAAACCTAACTATGCCACTTTTACAGTAATTGAAATTGAAAAAGACGGGCTTGTAAAAATTATCAATTACGACAACCCCCCGGTGATAATTTTAAGAAATAAACAGCGTTTCAGACCTGCAAAAATATACGAACTGGAAGTAAAAGGAGCAGATAACCTAGGGAAAATACTCCGCTGCCAGGAATTCTACGCGATGAAGGAAGACCGCATTATTTTTTATACCGACGGGGTTACCCAATCGGGTATAGATTCGATGAAGTTTACAATGGGTTGGGGAAACGATAAGGTTTTTGAATACGTTACCACACTTATTGAAAGCCAACCCAAAATGTCGGCCACAAAACTTGTAAAGAAAATAGTGAACCGTGCATTAATGAACGACAATTATAGTCTGAAGGACGATACAAGCTGCGGAGCAATTTATTTCAGAGAGCCACGCCGCACCATGCTCATAACCGGACCACCGTTTTACAAGGTAAAAGACCAAAAATTCATTAAGCAAATAAAAGACTTTAAAGGTTCGAAAATGATTTGCGGCGGCACAACTGCCGACATAATAGCCCGCAACTTAAACCTGAAAATTGAAACCCTGCAACATTCCGACCCTACCCTCCCTCCCAAATCAAAACTCGATGGCTTTGAACTTGTAACCGAAGGGATACTTACCATAAGCCGAGTGGAAGAAATTCTCGAAAATTACACATTCGAAACCCGCTTGCACGGCTCACCGGCCGAAGAAATAGCAAAACGCTTGCTCGATAACGACATAATTTACCTACTGGTTGGCACACGTATTAATTGGGCGCATCAGGATCCCGACCAACCCGTAGAGATTGAAATTAGAAAAACTGTAATAAAAAGAATTGTCAAACTACTTGAATTAAAATTCTTTAAGAAAGTTTTTGTAGAATTCGTGTAACAACACGCAACCTTATCATATTAATTATAGTCATCATAGCGTTATATATTTTCAATAGATGTATTATTTTTGAGCACTTATAAATTAAGAATTAAACACCCTTATGAAAAAAACACTGCTAATTTCATTGCTGTTGTCTGTATTTATATCAGGCTACAGCCAACGTATTACCGTGAGTGGTTTTATAACCGACAAGGCAAGCGGCGAAAGATTAATTAACGCCAACGTTTACGAGGCCAACACCCTGCAAGGCGCCACCGCCAATAATTTTGGTTTTTACAGCATTACCCTGCCCAAGGGCCAGCAGAAACTGGTTGCGTCGTTTATTGGTTACACACCGCAAGTTTTTGAGCTTGATCTCGAAAGCAATGTTACGCTCAACATCGAACTCGAACTGCAAAGCGGCGAGCTCGACGAGGTTACAGTTTATGGCAACCAGGTAAACAAAGTGGAAGACACTCAAATGAGCATGATAGACATACCGATACAGAAAATCCAAAAAATACCGGTAATGTTTGGCGAGGCCGATGTACTCAAAGTAATCCAGCTTTTACCCGGTGTACAAAGCGGAACAGAAGGCACCAGTGGAATTTACGTACGCGGCGGTGGCCCCGACCAAAACCTCTTCCTGCTAGATGGAGTACCGGTTTATAACGCCAGTCACCTGCTGGGCTTTTTCTCGGTTTTTAACCCCGACGCCATTAAAACCGTGAAACTTTACAAAGGTGGTTTTCCTTCGCGCTTTGGAGGCCGTTTGTCGTCGGTAATCGACATTAGCATGAAAGACGGCAACATGCAGGAGTTCAAAGGCGACATAACCGTAGGTCTGATTTCGTCAAAATTAATGCTCGAAGGCCCGATTGTGAAAGACAAAACCTCGTTTATGATTGCCGGACGCCGAACCTATCTCGATTTGGTTTCGAAGCCGTTTATTGCTTTAATAAACAAAATCGATAACACAAACATGAGTGCCGGTGCATTCTTTCACGATTACAATCTTAAAATCAACCATATTTTTAACGAGCGCAGCCGTTTGTATGCAAGCGGTTACTTCGGAAAGGATAAAGGTTTTATAGGTTACGAATCGAGGGCAAACCGCACCAACGAACAAAACGACCTTATCCAGTATAAATACAGCGACCAGTCAGGGTTGGAATGGGGGAATACAATAGGTTCTCTCCGTTGGAACTATTTAATATCGCCCAAATTGTTCAGTAATACCACATTAACTTATAGTAAATACCTGTTCGATGTGGGCTCAAGCTTCACAGAAAACAACCTTACCGACGATATCAAGAAAGAAGATCTTTTTAAGTATTATTCGGGTATTGAAGACATTACTGCTAAAATCGATTTCGATTATTTTCCAACGCCCAACCATGCCATAAAATTCGGAACCAGTTATATAAATCACCATTTTACCCCGGGTGCTACGCGCATTCAGTTCCAAACCATTGTTTTGGACGATAGCACCGGTATTGGCCGACAATTTGCCAACCGGAACATATACGCCAACGAATTCTCGGCGTATATCGAAGACGATTTTTCTCTTACACCACTATTGAAAGTAAATGCCGGCCTGCACCTTTCGGTTTTCGATGTTCATGATGAACTTTTTACCCGCTTGCAGCCTAGAGTGTCGGTTAGATATAAAGCACTCGATAATTGGGCAATGAAAGCATCGTATACCCGCATGGCACAGCATGTGCACCTGCTAACCTCTTCGGGTATAAGTATGCCAACCGATTTGTGGTTGCCGGTAACGAAAAATTTTGAACCCCCGTTGTCCGATCAATTTGTATTGGGTACAGCCATTAATTTTAGGAATGGTTTTAGCCTCACTGCCGAAGGTTTCTACAAAACCATGACAAACCTGATTGAATACAAGGAAGGGGCATCGTTTATGGGTAGCGACACTAACTGGGAAGACAAAGTTGAAAAAGGCGAAGGTTGGTCGTATGGGCTTGAAGTAATGCTCGAAAAAACGATTGGCAACACAACCGGGTGGATTGGTTACACGTGGTCGAAAACCGAGAGGTTGTTCGAGAACCTTAATTTTGGCAAGCCCTTCCCGGCAAAATACGATCGCCGGCACGATATTAGCTTAGCTATAACCCACAAGTTTAATGATAGAGTCGATATAGGCGGCACATGGGTTTATGGCACAGGCAATGCAGTAACGCTTGCAATTATGGAAATGCCCAGTCTAAAGGTGCCATATTCTCCCAATTCGTTTTATACCATGACAAATCTGATGGACTATGGTGGCAGGAACAACTACCGTATGCCGGCTTACCACCGTATGGATATTGGTTTAAACCTGCATAAAAAACTAAAAAGGGGCACTCAAACTTGGAGTTTCTCTGCATACAACGCATACAACAGGCTAAACCCTTTTATGCTGCAATGGGGCATGAAACAAGGTGAATACATGTACAACAGCGTAACCGGAGAGATGGTTCTCGAAGGTGATCCCGAAACTGTTTTGTACCAGTTTAGCCTTTTCCCCATTATACCTTCTATTTCATATTCATTCAAATTTTAATTGCTTACTAAAATGAAACACTTAAAACCATATACCAGCACAATAATAATTGCAGCATTGCTTTTAATTATTGCCTCATGCCGCAAAGAAATCGATTTCGACTTAAAACTGATTGCTTCTCAAATGGTGGTTAACAGTTTTGTTGAATCGGATAGCATAATAACCGTACATTTGGCCGGCAGCAAACCAATACCCGGCATTAAGTCTGATTTTAACTGGATTAAAAATGCGAACATTAAGCTTTATGTCGACGGTGTTGAAAAAGAAACATTGAAAGCTTTTGAAATTGAATCCGAAAGCAATAACGAAAACTACTATTACTATAATCGTTTTTCGGGCAATACGCCAACTGTTGAATACCGTTCGGAACTCAGAGCCGAAAGTGGGCGGACTTACAAACTGGAAATCGAACACCCCGACTATGAAGTTGTTACTTGCGAGACTACCGTGCCGGAACCGGTTGAGATAGCACTGATCGACACAACTTACTCCGATGCCGAAAGGTGGTACCATGGGCGTAAAAATCTGGGTGTAAAGTTGAAATTCAACGATCCGGCAAATACTGCAAATTATTACCGACTGGTTTCGCACATCAGGAATGGAAAGTATGAAGAGCGGAATTACAATATGGAGCAAGAATCGTATGTTTATATTGAGGAGCGATACGTCATTCTAACCGATCCTGTATTGATTCCCAAACAAGAAGATGCCAACGATTTTTTATCAGGAAGCATGGAAAATATTTATAACATATTTACCGATCAACTGATAGATGGAAAGGAATACTCAATTAATGTTGATTTTAATGTATGGGATCCGGAGCGTAGGGATACAATAAATTTGCTCGACCTTGGAGAGTTTTATGAAATAACCATCATGTTGCAATCCATTAACCACGATACGTATTTATTTTTAAAATCATCGTACGAGCACTTGTATTACAGCGATGATTTATTTGCAGAGCCGGTGCAAGTATATTCCAACGTGAACAATGGCCGTGGCATTTTCGGAGCAAGCTCCAGCTCGGTTGTTAAGTTTATAAAAGGCACTTACCCGATGGACGATGTTGATTACCGTGAAAGCAACTATTACTATTACTGGTAAGCAAAAAAAATCAAACTATTACACTATGAACTGCATTCGAATTAAAAGCACGATCATTCTTTTTATACTAATCAAGTTTACCAATGCTTTTGCCCTGTATCCTTCCGAAAAAGCCTTAAAGCCAGCCTCGGTTATGGCATTCACATGGGGAAAAACACCGACGGGGCTGGTGTGGTTTATTCGCTTGCTTATCAAAAGGAAATATGGAACGAGCGTTTCAGCTTGAACCCGAATATCAGTTTTGGACAGTACAATTCAACGTTCTTGCCCTTAGGTGCTCGAGACCAATACTTCCTCGGGTTAAACTCTATTGGCTTTA
>SKHV01000457.1 GCA_007116765.1 Prolixibacteraceae bacterium
GAAGAAAACGCCTCTGAAGACGAGGAGGAAGAAACCGCGTCTGAAGACGAAGAAGAAGAAACTGCCTCTGAAGAAGATGAGGAAAAAGAAAAAACCTCTGGAAAAAAAGCTTCTAAAAAAACAGCTTCGGCCAACCAGTCGGGGCTTATGCTTATGGCTGAAAGCCTTATCGGTTTTGCCGAAAAGCAAAAAAAGCAAATTGAAACCCTCGCGGGTGAACGCGAAAATCCAAATCCTAAAAAAATGGGAGCAAAAGTTGTAATGATCGGTGGTGGGGCACATACCGATAAATTCCTGTTCGGTATCGAAGCCCCAATGTTCGACCGCACAAAACCTTGGAACCAGGTTGCAGCCATGAAAAGGCCGCTCGAAACCTTGGCAGCACAAGGCATGGGAGTGAAAGCAAAATGGGCTGATTACGAAAGTGATTTTAAAGCCGAAGTGAAAAACTATGGCGCATCGTTGGCCGACCGCATTGCTGAATTGCAAGACGGAAACCAGTTGCAAAACCTCACACTGGCCGGAATGGACTTTACCGGGTTCGATAACACCGGATGGGGTGAGCAGTACATCGTTCGCCGTCAGGATGCCCTTATCGCTTACCTGCGTACTTTACCAAGTGTAACAGCCATTTTCCCGGTTCGCTACGGTGTACAGGATAAAATGGTAATGACCAATTCTTTCCTTACCGATTTTTCATCGGCATGGCAAAGTGGCAAAGTGTGGAAAGGTGGATATTCCGTTGAACCGGTTATGGCCGAAGTTTTCGACGTGATGATGAAACACAAGTTCGAGAACATGAAACAACTCGAACGCGAGTACATTGGCTACCTGAACCGCGAAGGTTCGTTCCCAATCAAGTGGAGCATGGTGGAATGGCTTATGGCCCAAATTCTCACCAAACTATTGAACGAGCAAAACGAACGCCGTATTCGTGGCCGCCGCATCAACCCAACCACCGGAACTGCCGGACACCACATGTTCGCTGCAAACGGTTTAATTTATCAGTTGCTGTTTAAATACCCAACCGATGGTTTGTTGCAAAAGTCAACTGCTTACAAAACCTACACTACTTCAACCATTTTAACCTACATCGAAGGTTGGATTGAAGAATTAAATCAGGCACTTCCTTCGTTGCAAGGTTTGACCCTGTACATGAACGAAAAACACATACCCTGGTATTTGAAAGCGTACGAAACCGCTTACGGTACCAAATTAGATTACGATGGGGCAAAACTCACCGTAAAACATTATCCTTTCGAAAGTTTGGTTGGTGTGCCTAATATGGGTAATAGCTGCTTTATGTTCGTAACCATGCCTGGTAACGTAGAATTCTACGAATTACAGGCTGGCGAAATGGCTTCCGTTTATTTCCAACAAGATTTGGACGAGCTTCTTACCATGAGCACATGGAAAGAAGGTGTAGGTGCTTACATGATTGGTAAGAAAAACGGTACTTCGCTCAACGAGCAGTACATTTTCATCAACGATCCGGTAACCGAACTGGCCGCCGATGCAACCGCAGCCAACGCAAATACGAATACTTATTTCCGTAGCATTGCGAACACTGGTGCAACTGTATTTCTCGACTTCACCAACAAACAAGCTGGTGTGGTTTATCGCCTTGAGTGCGGAAGCACAACAAACGCAACCAAAACGGCCAAAGATGCATTGTTGTCCAACGTCAATGCGTGGGAACCAACCGCCGTTGGCGATTATCTCGAAGTGTACTGGAATCCAACAACCAGTAAATACGTAGAAGTAGCCCGAAAGGTGACTGCATAGTAATATAAAAAGCCCGTCGCTATATGGGACGGGCTTTTTTTAACGCTCTAAAATTCATTGTGATGAAACAAAATTCAAAACAAATAAGGTGGAAGGCTAACAAGGTTCGCCAATACACCAACAAACAAATGTTTTTACTGCTTAGCTCCGTAATGATTTTATTGGTTGCCATAGTTGCGTTTGCCTTTGTTGCAGGCGATGCGTCGTTAACCGATTTGTTCGCTGTAGGGGGCATTAGCCTGGCAACATTGGCGCCCGCAGCGGTTAACCTAAACGGAAACCCCGTTAACACGGCCAAAGCAGGTAAGTTAGTAAAAGCAAACCTGTGGTTTATTGTTGAAGAACAATACGACGATGCACAGGCTTTCCCGGCTCGTAACGGTCGCGAAGTAGGTAATATACCGCTAAAAGCCGGAGAGTATTGGCATTACATCAAAACAGTATCGATACAAAACCCCGAAGCAACTATTGCTGGCAATTTGGGCGATATAGGAGGTACGTTCACCAACACGCTGAAAGCGGTTCTTGGTGGGGTCGATGACAATACACTTACTTTAGTAGAAAACCATTTTGCAAAAGGATTCTACCTCGTATTCGAGGTTTGCGACACGGGCAAAAAATACCTGGTGGGCAACGGATGCAAACCGGCCATACTGCAAGCCCCCGAAGGTGGTTTCTTGGCCGATAATTCCAGCCTAACCCTTACATGGGTGCAGGAGTGCGGCGAACTGTTCAGTACCTATGTAGGCAACACGCCAACCGAGGCACCAACAGCCATTGCCGCCGATGCCATTACCACGGCATTAACCGCTAATCCGCAATATAAGTTTGCTGAAGGTACACTCTCAACCGCGTTTGCTAACGTTACTGCCATTACCGATGCCGATATTAACCGCATTGTTACCTTCATTGGTTCGGGCGGTACCGGTCCTTCTACAATTGTGGATACAGGAAACATCATGTTAATTGGTGGTGAAGACTGGGTGGGCGCTGTCAATGCTCAAATATCGTTCAAGATATTTAAAGATGCTGCGGCAACTTATAAGTTGATCGAAATTGCCGGAACACGCACGTAAATTCTTTTTTCATAAGCTCATTTTTAAAGCCCTGGTAATTTTTGCCGGGGCTTTTTTTCGTCCTTTTCAATTCATTGCACAAAAAGCACCTTTGTAAAGGTTTAATTCTAAAACTTTTGATATATGAAATACGAATTTTTGCAAATCAACAACTTTGTGGCCAACCACAGTGGAGAACAGTTTTTCGACAACGATTTAAAACTGTTCAAAAAGCTTTTCCCCGAATCGCCCATTCTGAAAACCCTCGAAACGGCAATGCCTTTTCAGAAAAAAACGCTCGATGAGCGCATGATAATCGAAATTTTGCAAGCCGACCGGGTATGTATCGAAACCATTTGGGAATACCGTGGTGTGGTAAAATCGGATAAATCCGAAGCCCCCGAAAAACCCGAAAAACCGTCTATTGATGAAGTACCGGGTACAGCCCCTGCAAACACCGATTTTCAAGCCGCTATTGAACGCCTGAAAAACACGGCCTTGGACACGGCCAAACACAACGACCTGAAACGGCTCATATACGACCTTAGTCTTGAAGGCCGCTGCGTGAACCACAAGAAAGACACCTACATACAAGTACTTACCGATGCACTTGAAGCCCTTGCACCTGCACCCATAGCAGCCAGTGAGCCCGAGCCCGAGAAAAAAAAAGAGGCCCCCGCACCGAGTATCCCGGCATAGCATGGCACGAGACACACAATAGAAACATACAATTATGCATGGCCCTATACAACGATAGGGCATACGCATACGAACGCATGAAGGCAATAGATGATAAGTTAGATGATGACCTATCTCTATTGCCTTCTTTTTGCGATGATGATGAGCGCAATACATTAGCATTCATCGAGCTTAGCCACTACGAAAAAACTGGCACGTTCATTGGCTTACACCCTCTGGTTGATCAACTCAACGAGCGCGAACGATTAGAGCGGTTACTCATTAGTAATACAGCTAGCTTTATGACTGAGTTTGTGAACTCACAAAACAATATCAAGCATTACAATAGCAGAATCAAAAATGAAAAATACAGAAGCGATGAAGAGCGAATGAACTGGCTCGAAATTGTGAAGCGCGAGAATGATAAAATTTCATTGATGCAAAGCATTATTAAGAAAGATTCTAAATAACACGAAAAACACACGTAACAAACTGTTAATCATATATCTGTGATACTCGAAGCTTCTCAAATTTGAGCCGCCCCCTC
>SKHV01000363.1 GCA_007116765.1 Prolixibacteraceae bacterium
CGGTCAACAAAGGTAATTGTTCGTACAATTGAAATATTTGTTAGAAAATTTTTATGCTTATCAAAACACTTTTTTCTTAGTGACTACAAAACAATGATTAATTTCAGAATGATTCCGCAGGCAAAATTTGAGGCGTAAAAATCATATACCAAATAGTGAGTGTATCAATTTTATAGCTTCTTCTTTTAAAATAAGGCGCATACTCTTATATTTACGCACTTATGAGAAAACTGTTATTTTTTACTTTTATTTTTCAGCTTGTTTTCATTTTTTTGTTACAAGCCCGGGAGCAGCAAATGCAATTCAAGCATTTAGATATAAGCCATGGTCTATCGAGCAACCAAATAAAAACCATATTTGAAGATAGCCGCGGACAAATTTGGATTGGCACAGTGCACGGCTTAAACCGTTTTGATGGATATACGAATAAAATATTTCTCAAAAACCAGAACGATACCACTTCATTACCCGACAACAATATTATTTCAATTAGCGAATCCCACGATGAGAAGCTTTGGATAAACACGCTATCGCAATTGACTATTTTCGATCCTGTAGAGGAAAATTTTAGCCGCCACGACCCGCTTTTTCACAAGAATATTCCTCTACCTCGTAACGGATATACCAAGATATTCACCGACAGTCACAACAACTTTTGGCTTTTTCATCGTCAGAACGGAATTTACAAGTATGATCCTAAAGCCGATTCTCTTTCTCTATTTCGAAGTGGTGAGCTACTGATGCCATACTACATAGAATCTGTTAGTGAAGATGCGGATGGAAACTTCTGGATTATGAATCAAATGCCTGCGATAGAAGTGTTTAATCCGTATCGAGGAATCGTGGTTAAACGTTACATTTTACCCTTATCCGAACTCCCTACTTCAACTAATCAATATACCATTCATGCTGATTCGGATTTAAACGTGTGGATTTATGCGGCAAACGACGACAAAGGAGTTTTCTATCTCGATACCAAAACCGAAGAAATTACACATTATCATTCACGTTCCGACACTCATAAAATCAGTCACGATAATATTTCAGCCTTGATTAGTAATAATGAAGGCAATATTCTGATTGGCTCCGACCACGGCGGCTTGAATGTCGTGAACAAAGAAACCGGAAGTATTTCGTTTTATGAAAATGAATTTGGCGACAGGAATAGCCTTTCGCAAAATAGCATTACTTCAATTATATTGGACAGTAACAATATAATTTGGATTGGCACCTACAAAAAAGGAGTGAACTACTATCATCCCGATTTATTCAAGTTTTCGACCTATACTTTGAACCCTTTGCGCGACGATTGGCTTACAACTGAAGATGTAAACACCTTCGCCGAAGATCAAAAGGGGAACTTGTGGGTTGGAACCAACGGAGGAGGCTTATTGTATTTCGACAGAATAAACAATACTTTTAAAACATTTCGAAGTAGTTCCGATAATATTAATGCACTTAGCAGCGATGTGATTGTGGATTTATGTGTTGACAAGCGGGGTGGCTTATGGATTGGGACCTTTACCGGTGGACTTAGTTATTACAATGGAGGACAATTTACACGTTTTATGCATGAATCTGACAATGAAAATTCTATTTTAAGTAATAATGTTTGGGCTGTACACGAAGATAGCCGGGGACAAATTTGGATAGGAACATTGGGGGGCGGTATTTCGGTAATCGATCCCGAAACACTTAATATTTCACACCTTGCCGATATGGTTGATGAGTACTTGATTTCTAACTTTATAATGGCAATTGCCGAAGATGAAGATGAAAACTTATGGTTCTCTACCGCTTACGGCGTAATAAAATACAACCCTGTTTCAAAAGAATTAAAACAACTTACTCAGCAGCATGATTCAGAAAACTCACTTAGCAGTAATTCTACTCTCGATATTTATAGTGATAGCCGTGGGTGGATTTGGATAGCAACTCACGAAGGCCTAAACCTGTATTGTACTGAATACGAAACATTTCGTGTGTTTGGGATAGACGATGGATTACCTGACAACATGATAGTTACAATTTTAGAGGCCGACGATGGAAATATGTGGCTTGCCACAGCACGGGGCTTATCCAACTTGATTATTGAAAAAGATTCAACAGGCCAGCACTCCTTTGTAACCCGGAATTATGACGAGCGCGACGGATTGCACGGAAAGGAATTTAATGAACATGCAGCTTTCAAAACAAGCAAAGGGGAACTTATTTTTGGAGGAGTAGATGGATTTAGCATTTTTAACCCGGCACATCTTAATGCATTTATTCACGAACCCCGCATTTTTATGTCGGAACTTAAGGTTCAGAATAAAAAAGTAGAGCCTGGTCAAGAGGTAAATCAACGTGTTTTGCTTGAAAAGGCTCTTTCTTATACCCACGAAATAACATTGAACCATTTTGAAAAAACCTTTTCGCTAACCCTTTCGGCTCTTAATTATTTTAATCCTGAGAAATCGCTTTTTCACTACAAACTTGAAGGCTTTAACGACGAATGGACTACCATGCAGGCTTCGAGTCGGGAAATAACATACACGAACCTAAATCCTGGTAATTATATACTGAAAGTGTATGTATCCGATATGGAGGATTCATCCCGTTCCGATATTGAGACCTTGTTGATTAATGTGCTACCACCATTCTGGCAAACCAAATGGGCCTATTCGGCTTATTTAGTAATAGTGTTGTTATTGATTTTCTATGCAATGCAGTTAATCATCAGGCGTGAGCGCAACAAGTTTTTAATTCAGCAAGAACGTACTGAAGCTTTACGCACACACGAAATGGATATGATGAAACTGAAATTTTTTACCAACATCAGCCATGAGTTTCGCACACCGCTCACTCTAATCATTTCTCCTTTAGAGCGCATAATAAAGAAAGCAAGCGATCCCGGACAGCGTGAACAGTTGCTGCTGATTAAACGTAATGCACAACGCTTACTCAAATTAGTAAATCAGTTACTCGACTTTAGAAGGCTCGAAGTCCAGGGTTTACAACTCGAAATATCGCAGGGAGAATTAATTTCATTTTGTCGTGAGACGGTTGAGTCGTTTTCCGACATGTCCGAAACACGCAACATTCAGCTTACTTATAAAACGAATATTGAAAAACTGAATGCTCGTTTTGATTATGATAAGATAGAAAAGATATTGTTCAATTTATTGTCGAATGCATTCAAGTTTACGCCTGAGAACGGATCGATTTTAGTTTCGGTTTTTATACCCGAGAATAAGCAGAATGTGGTAGATATTGTGGTTGAAGACTCAGGCATTGGAGTGCAGAAGGAAAATCAAGAGTCGATTTTTGAACGTTTTGTACAAAACGACACAAACGGATTTGCAAGCAGTAAGGGAAGCGGTATTGGTTTGTCGTTAACCCGTGAGTTTGTGAAAATGCATCAGGGGCAAATATCGCTCGAAAGTGAACCAGATAATGGAAGCCGTTTCATTGTAACACTTCCGTTGAAAGATGAATTCGAATGGAATGAAAGTCAGGCAAAGGTTATAACACGCGAAATTAAAAGCACTCACGAGGCCTATAAAACCGATAATGCAAAAGCCGGCAATAGGAGCAAATTATTACTGGTTGAAGACAACCCCGATATTCGTTTCTACCTCAAAGATAACCTCAGCAGCGATTACAAGATTTACGAAGCGGCAAATGGCAACAAAGCCTGGGAGTTAATTCCCGAATTGCTTCCCGACCTTATTGTGAGCGATATAATGATGCCCGGCATGGACGGCATTGAGCTTTGTAAGCGCATAAAAACCGACAAGCGTACATCCCATATTCCGGTTATATTGCTTACTGCACGTTCCACCGACCAGCATCGTTTTCAGGGTTTCGAAACCGGTGCTGACGACTATATCACCAAGCCCTTCAATTTTGAATTATTACAATTGCGAATTGCAAAACTAATTGAGCAACGTGTACTGGCACGCCAACAGTTCCAGAAAAATTTCGATTTAACGCCTTCTGAAATAAACATTACTTCGCTCGATGAGAAATTTCTCGGAAAAGTGAAGGAACTTACAGAAAACAATATGCAAGAACCTGATTTTTCGGTTGAAAAGTTAAGTCGTGAAATTGGAATAAGCCGTGCCCATTTATACAACAAATTACTAGCTCTAACCGGGAAAACACCCATCGAGTATATTCGAATAATGCGTATACGCCGCGCTGCGCAACTGCTTGAAAAAAGCCAGCTTACTATTATGGAAGTGGCATATAAAGTGGGATTCAACGATCCACGCTATTTCACCAAGCATTTCAAAAGCGAATATAAAATGACTCCTACGCAGTATATTAAAAAACATGCAAAATAATAAAGAGAGCCTATAAAAGCCGATTATTTTAGCATTGTACTTAAGCTACATTCAGTATTGACGATCAGAGTCTAGCTCTCATCCCCATCTTCTTCATAGATCTCCACATCACACTCAAATTCCGTTTTTTCAATCTCATCTTTTGTGAGCCATTTTTCGGAGGTAATCATTTCATACTGGTTGCTTCCTTTATCTTTTAATACCCAAACAATACCTTCGGCCTCGGGAAAAGGGAGTTTTCCTTCAAGCTGATCTCCTAACAAGCGTAGAAGTAAATTATTATCAGACAGTCCGTGTACAAGAGCTTTAAGCGCCAGCTCTTTGTTGATTTCAAAATCAGTATTGTTCTTGCTTTTCATTTCGAAATCAATCACATTGACTTGAATGTGCGGGAATTTTCCGTTGTATGCCTTGTATAGTAACTGATTAACCTCAAACAGGGGCTTGTGAAGGTCGATCTCGGTATATTTTTCGGCCATTTTTTGCTCCAGCATCTCGTGAGATAGATTATCTATCTGTCCTTCTGTCAGCTCATTGGACAGTTTATAACTGAGCACTTCTCGGGCAGCTTCCCTTGGCTCAAACTCATTTATGGCCATGAAAAGGAATTCCTTAACTTCATTGTCTTCAAGAGTATCTGCATCGGGGACATCAAAACGGCTCAAAAGATCTTTGAAATTGTCGAGATTCCATGCACCTTCTAGTTCATCTGTGTTTTTTACGTTTTTGATTTTTACAATAAATTGCATATAAAATGATTTTCTGTTCAATAAGATAACCATCGAAACGATGGATTGTTGTGACACATGATAAGTATTAAGGAATATACATAATTAATATAGAGTATTGGTACAGGTATTCATAGTAACCGGCAATAATTTCGTGATTATTTTTCACCAAAAATTTTATCGATGGCCATTTTTGCCACTACTTTTCTTCCTTCTTTTTTACTTGGGCCTGTTGTGCTAAACGCGTATTCTTCCCCGTTATAATTGACTAACACTTTCGATGAATATCGGTTTTCTGTATTGCGGGGATCCAGGTCTTCAAATTCGTACCTAAACGAGTTTTCGGTGTTCTGTTGGAGCAGAACTTGCAAAATACTAGGATAATTACTGCTTTCTAGAAACAGACCTTCAATTATCTGGCTTTTTGTATTGGCACTGAAAATATCGGGACGAGAGCTCATTAAATAATCCAATGCTTTTTTTGCCGCTTTTTGTTTGGCCAGTTTCTTTGTGCTTCCCTTGGCTTCAAAAGCAATTGTATCATCATTAACGGTAAAAGGTATGGTATAATGAAAAAGGGGTTGGTGCGGGGTGCCTTCGTGAATGAATGTCTCGGTACCAATGCCAATAGTGGGTGTTTTGCTAACAAGTTCCAGCAGTTTCCCGTAAAAGTTTTCTTTTCCCAGGGCAATATCTTCAGCATTTTGTGTGTCCTTTTGTTCCAATGCCCTTTCAGGTTTTTTGGTCTCTTCGGCCTTTATGAACTGATCGTTAAAAAAGGTCATCACCCAATTGTATGCAGCCACGTTCAGGGCATCGCGCTTATTTTGCTCCCAGCTGTATTCATGAGTAGAAACGAGGGTATCCGATTGCATATATACTCCTTTGAAACGAGCAAGAAAACCACCCGCAGGTGCATCAATTATTTCTTTTTCTATAGAAATGAAAAATTCCTTTTTAATCAAAAACTGAATAATTTGCGAAGCTGCCCCAGTACTGGTACGCATGGCTTTTTCCAATTCAAGCTTTAAATCGGGCGAAAGTCTTTCTTCTTTCGCCATTGTAAGCAACAGGTAAAAATCAATTGAAGTGAATTGATTTTGTTCCATTCTCCACCGGCAGGCTTCTTCGAGTTCGGGACGCATTTTCCCCATATTTGCACCTGCTTTTAGTATTTTTCGGAACTCGTTTAGAGGTACTTCAATCAAATTTCCAAAGTTCATTTTGCCGGCTTTTTCAGCCAGTTTCTTTTTTGCTTTGCTGAGGAAATAATCGTTTTTTGCCTCACGGCGCATGGTGTTCCCTGAATTTATCTCCTCGCAGAAAGTAGCCATTTCGTTTATTGAGAAAACCGGTGGTTTTTTGTTTATGAAGCTCTTTATTTGATAGTGGTTCACGAGGTCGGCAAAGCGCCGTATGGGCGATGTTAAATGGGCATAGGCCGTTTCGTTGAGCCCGTAATGACCGTTCAGTACTGTTTCGTATTTAGCAGGGTTGGCAAGCAACTGCATCCGGCTGTTCAAAATATCGAAGGAGTTTTGGTCGTTAAAAGCTACCAGGTATTGATCCATTAACACATCGCGCTCAGGTGTAGCGGCTTTCATGTTGTGGTTGCGGAAAATAAACGGCAATTCGTGTTGAGCAAATTTTTTGGCCAGCGAAGTATTGGCCAGTATCATCAGCTCTTGAACAATGAGGTAGGCTACGGTGCTTTCTTTTTTGGCAATTCTTACCAACTGGCCGTTCTCGTTGGTAAGTATACCTTTTTTGAGGTCGTAAAAAGCCAAAGCTCCTTTGTCGCGCCGCTTTTGCACCAGGTATTGCGATAGTTCTGTGGCGCAGGCAAGTATTTCGTAATGTGGATCCTCGCTTATTTGTTTATTGAGAATATTGGCTACCTGACTATAGCTCATGCGGCGTTGCGATTGGAAGCGCACTTCGTTTATTGACACCTGTTTTACTTCAAGCTGAAAGTCTAGTTCAATGGTGAAAAGTAAAGCCGGTTTTTGTTGCCCTTCACACAAGCTAAGCTTATCCTCGGACAATACACGCGGCAGCATGTTTTTAACGCCGGTACTTAAATATTCCGAAACCTGCCTGCCGCGCACCTTTTCAAACAAAGGGCCAAAGGGAGGAATAAAATGAGCTACATCGGCAATGGCTACTTCAACGTTCCAGCCTTTGTCATGCTTAGTAAGCCAAATGGCATCGTCAAGGTCTTTCGATTCATCGCCGTCAATAGTTATGCCCTCGAAAAGCGAACGGCTTTTATTCCAGTCGGAATTGTCATTAAAGGTGTTTACAATATGTGTAATTTCAATACTTACAGGGGTAATTTTGTGGTTCATTTTAAAATAGTTCTATTAGAGTAAGGGTTTCAATGTATTGGTTTTGTGGTATTGTTTATTTCACGCCAGCCTGTATTTTTCATCCTCATCTTCACGTAGAATTCCAAAATAACTGTCGTAGCGGCTAGGGCTAATGTCTCCATTTTTAATGGCGCCAAGTACGGCGCAACCGGGTTCATGAGTATGGGTGCAATTGTTAAAACGGCAGTATTCCGATACCTTGAATATTTCGGGAAAAAAATGGCTCACATCATCTTTTTTCATATCAATCATCCCAAAAGAGCGAATTCCGGGTGTGTCAATTATATATCCGCCCATTACAAGTTCGAACATTTCGGAAAAAGTGGTGGTGTGTTTTCCGGCGTTGTGGTATTCCGATAAGGCGCTGGTTTTCAGATCGAGGTTCGGATCGATGTAATTAATGAGCGACGATTTTCCCACACCCGAATTTCCGGCAAACACGCTGGTTTTGTCGCGCATAAGTTCTTTTAATTCGTCCATTCCCTGTCCAGTAACTACCGATGTGCCAATGCAGTGGTAGCCTATCTCGTGGTATATGCCAAACCACTCGTTCACTTTATCCATTTCGGAGGGTGAATACAAATCTATTTTGTTGAAAAGAATAACTGCCGGAATTGAATAGGCCTCGGCAGTAACCAAAAAGCGATCGATGAAAGTAAGCGTGGTAACCGGGTGATTTACGGTAGCTACTATAAAAGCAAGGTCGATATTGGCCGCTAGTATGTGCGACTCTTTCGACAGGTTAACCGATTTGCGAATTATGTAATTACGGCGTGGATGCAATTTAGAAATTACGCCCATGGGCAATCCCCGTTCTGATTTTTCATCCTGCAATGAAAAATACACCACATCGCCCACCGATACAGGATTGGTTGTGCGAATGCCTTTTATCCGCAGTTTCCCTTTAACCCGGCATTCATAAATGTTGCCGGCGTGTTTAACCATGTACCTGCTCCCGGTCGATTTGATTACCAGTCCTTCGAGTAAATCCATTTACAATTAAATTTCCTCAAAAATAACATATATTCTTATTGAAATAGAATGAATAATGGAAAGATGCTAGGGCGACAGGCGTTTTGTCTGCCAGCCTTCAATAGTTTTTTGGAACACGATGCGGTCGTGTAGCCTATAGGGGCGTCCCTGCCAAAACTCAATACGGGTGGGTTTTATTTGGTACCCGCCCCAGTAGTCGGGGCGTTCAATAGTTTTCCCCTCCCATTTTTTTTCTTCTTCGTGCCAGTTTTTTTCAAGAGTTTGGCGATTGGCTACTTCTGCACTTTGATTCGAAATTACGGCACTTATGCGGCTTTCAAGAGGCCGAGAGTTGAAATAATTATCGCTTATTTCGGATGAAGCTTTATGTGCTGTGCCTTCAATTTTGACCTGCCTTTCGAGTTCAGGCCAGAAAAAAAGTGCTGCAACTTTGTTATTTATCGAAAGTTCTTTTCCTTTTCGACTTCGGTAATTAGTGAAGAAAAACAGGCTGTCGTTATGCAAATATTTAAGCAATACTACTCTGAGAGAGGGTTGCCCATCGGTGCTTGTTGAGGCAACTGTCATGGCTGTGTGTTCCATGCATTGAGCATCGCGAGCTTCGTTTAACCATTGTTCCAGCTGAATTATCGGCTTAGGCGAAACCGAATTTTTACTTAGAGCTTGCTTTGTATATTCTTTTCGTATGTGTGCTAAATCCATAGTTGAACTTTTAATATTCAACAAAAAATGAATGCAAATGTTTTAACGGGTTAGTAAACATTTTAACGAATATTGAACACAATAAAGTGAGGTAGCTTATGTCTTGTGAATCATTGAAAATAATTCTATTTTTGTGCGTATTCAAAATGAATAGGAGACAAAAAGAGATGGAAGAGACCGGCATAAAAGAAACTTCAAAAAAAGCTATCGACAAGAAAAATATATTGGTAATTATACTATCGGCATTACTATTGGTAGTGATTGGGTTATTTATTTTTCAACGTGTTGAGCATAAAGGATTAATCTACGAATTGAATATTGAAAAAGATTCTATACAGGCCGAACTTCAGACTTTAGTGGTAGATTACGATACGCTTAAAACCGATAACGATAATCTTAATAATACCTTGCTGGTTACTCAAAACGAAATTAAAAACCTTTTGGTTGAAGTTGAACAGGTGAAAAGAGCCAGTGTACGCGAAATAACCAATTACCGGAACCAGGTAAATACGCTGCGAGGCATTATGCGCGATTTATACAATCAGATTGACTCATTGAATGAACGCAACAAAGTGCTTTATGCCGAAAATCTAGAAGTACGTGAAATGATAAGTCAGGAGCGAAGCCGCAGCGAACAGCTTGAGCGTGAACGCGCCCGTCTTGAACAAACAGTGATACAGGCACAAATACTCGAAGCACTTGACTTGCGGGGAACCGGACTCAACCCACGCGACAGGGAAACCGACAGGGTAGCACGTACCCAAAAATTGATGATAAGCTTCACTATAAGCAAAAATTTGACTGCCAAACGAGGAGCTAAGAATGTGTATGTGCGCATAATGCGCCCCGATCAACTGTTACTTCTAGAATCGGATAGCAATCTTTTCAGGTTCGAAGACCTGAGAATTCCATATACCGCCATGCGCGAAGTGAATTACGAGGGCATGGAGCTTCCTGTTAATGTTTTTTGGGACAACACTGGCCACGAACAGCTAATGCCCGGCACATACACGGTGGATGTTTTTGCCGACGGATATAATATCGGAACTGCCGAGTTTGTGCTCAGACGTTAATACTGTTGGGAATTTTTTATGCTACTTGTCTTCTTTCTGTTCAACATTTTCTGTTAATTTTGCCGCATTAAAGTAAAAGGGTTAACCATGTTAGATAAAATAAAAGCTTTACAACAAGAAATTTCAGCGATTGAAGCCACAAGTGCCGAACAGGCCGAGGAGCTCAGAATTAAATATTTGAGTAAAAAAGGGCTTATTGGACAACTTTTCAATGAATTTAAAAATGTACCGGCCGACCAAAAAAAGGCTATGGGTGCAGCCATTAACGAGCTGAAGGATTTTGCACAAGAGAAAATCAATAGTCTGAAAGAAAGTTTTAATCAAAAGCAAAGTGGCTTACAAGGTGTTGACCCCAGTTTGCCCGGATATGTGTTTGCTGTAGGCTCACGTCATCCGCTTGCAGTTGTGCGTAACCATATTGTTGAAATATTTGCCCGCCTCGGGTTTATTGTTTCCGAAGGTCCCGAAATTGAAGACGACTGGCATGTGTTTTCAGCCCTTAATTTTCCGCCCGAACATCCTGCACGCGACATGCAGGATACTTTTTTCATTGAAAAAGACCCCGATGTATTACTCCGTACGCATACCTCAAGTGTACAGGTGCGGGTAATGGAAAAAACTCAACCTCCAATCAGGGCTATTTTCCCCGGCAGGGTTTTCCGAAACGAAGCCATTTCGGCACGTGCACACTGTATTTTCCATCAAATTGAATGTTTGTATGTAGATGAAAATGTGTCGTTTGCCGACTTAAAACAAACCCTTCTGTATTTTGCTCGCGAGTTTTTTGGTGAAAAAACCGAAATCCGCTTGCGCCCGTCGTACTTCCCTTTTACCGAGCCTTCGGCCGAAATGGACGTGAGCTGCTCAATATGCGGTGGCAAGGGCTGCAACGTGTGCAAATATACCGGTTGGCTCGAAATTATGGGTTGCGGTATGGTTGACCCCAATGTACTTGAACTTTGTGGTATCGACAATGAAAAATATACCGGTTTTGCTTTCGGGATGGGCATTGAGCGTATTGCCATGCTTAAATATGGTGTGAAAGATTTACGCTTATTTTTCGAAAACGACGTGAGGTTTCTAAACCAGTTCCATTCAGCCTACTAATTTTTTCCAATTTCCAGAACCATTGTAATTCCGTTGGCTCCGGGTTGAACCATCGGATAAATTTTATATGGGTTATTATCGTGATTTTTAGCCAGAAAAAGACCAATGGCAGTACCTACCATGGCACCATAAATTGTGTCGCTCAGCCAGTGAGAATCCTGATAAACACGCTGAACACTGTTTAATGTTGCCAATGAATACGAGACCCATGGCACCCAAGGAATATCGCGGTAGCGCCAGGCAATAACCGATGCCGCTGAAAATGCTCCCGAAGTATGCCCCGAGTAAAACGAAGTTCCTTTTTTGTAAAAAGTAGTGATACTCCCAGTGGGACCATTCCAGAGGTGTGGATCACGGCCTGCATTGGGGCGTGTGCGGCCGGTCATGTATTTTACGCTTTTTACAAGCACCGTATTGATTATAAAACTTTCGGTAATAAGCAATGCAGTTTCGGCCGAGTAATTGCTTTTAGCAAACAAGCTGTGAATTGCGAAGCCTGCCATCGATATTGCGGGATAAACATTGCCTACAGGTTTAAAGTAGTCGAGCGTATTGGCTACTCCGGGGTTGTAATTTTCACGCACGTATGTGTTTAGAGGTCCGTCAATCCACAATACCGAGGCTGCGGTTAATGCCGAAACGCCACCTAGTACCAGAAAGTCAGTCTTGTCCCAACTAATGGGCGATATTACTAAATCGCGTGTGCTGAGGTAGTTGTGTTTTAGTGTTTTTCCTACGAAAGTTGAATTAAATCCTACTGCGTTCGATGCTGCTGAAGTACAAAGGATAATAAGAAACAAAGAGATGCATTTTTTCATATTATATTAATTGTTTTGGTAAAATAGCAGTGTAAAAATAATGGCTTTTTACAACTAAAAACAATATACATTGTTTATTTTCAATGGATAAATCATGCAACCCAAGTCAGGCAAATTATTTTTCATTGTGTTCATATCATAAACCCTTGAAATCGTTAAGGTATGAACTAATGAAAATATGGAATCCTTCGTGGTTTCAGGGCAGCAAAGAAAAAAGCCGGTATTTTGAAGGGTGGTACTTTAAAAATGTTAGTGAACACGGTGAAAGTTGCTGGTCGTTTATTCCCGGAATATCGCTGGTTGGTAAAAATGCACACGCTTTTGTTCAGGTAATAAACGGAAGTACCGGGGATACTTATTATTTTCGCTTTCCTCCCGAGGAATTTTCATTCTCTAAAACCAGTTTTGATGTGAAGATTGCTGACAATTACTTCTCCGAAAAAGGTTTTACACTCAACCTAGACGATGGCAGCAATCAATTTTCGGGTTCAATATCAATAAGGGATAAAACACCCTATAGAGCGGGACTGTTGCGCCCCGGCATTATGGGTTGGTATAGGTACATGCCTTTTATGGAGTGCTATCATGGGGTAGTGAGCCTTAACCATAATATCGAAGGAACTCTTGTACATAATGGACGTACCATAAATTTCAACCGCGGGAAGGGTTATATCGAAAAAGACTGGGGTTCATCTATGCCACAGTCGTGGATTTGGATGCATTCGAACCATTTTGATGAAAGCGGTACATCGTTTATGCTTTCGGTGGCACGTATTCCATGGATTGGAAAAACATTTACAGGCTTTCTTGGTTTTTTTCACCACAATGGGAAAACAATTACTTTTTCAACATACACCGGAGCAAAAATACGTGAACTAACATATGAAACCGGGAAGGTGGTGATTCAGGTTAAAGCGGGCAAATACAAGTTTGAAATAGAAGGGAGAAACAAGAGTACCGGAGCACTCAAAGCTCCCGTTTTAGGTGCTATGGACAGGGTTATTCATGAAAGTATTGATGCGGAATTGAAAATAAAAGCCGGTTTGAAAAACGACAAAATTATATTCAGCGGGACGGGCATAAATGCCGGGCTCGAATTGGTTGGAGATCTGAAACTCCTGCAAGCTTAAATATCATAAAAATTGAAACAAGTTGAATATGAGAAAACTAAAACAAGAGCAATTTCTGCCTATTACACTCGGAAAAGCGTGGGATTTTTTTGCCACACCCAAAAACCTAAATGAAGTAACACCTTCCGATATGGTTTTCGAAATAACTTCGGACTTACCCAAAAAAATGTATAAAGGCTTAATTATTACATACCGGATAAGGCCATTTTTGAATATCCCGCTTGATTGGGTAACCGAAATTACCCAAATTGAAGAGCAGAAATACTTTGTGGACGAACAACGCAAGGGCCCTTACCGTATTTGGCACCACGAGCACCATTTTAAGGAGGTCGAAGGCGGTGTGCTCATGACCGACATCCTTTATTACGATATTGGCAAATGGGTTTTTGGCTGGATTGCCGGCCAACTGTTTGTCCACAAAAAAGTTAGAAAAATTTTCGGGTACCGGCAGAAAATGCTCGAAAGCTTATTTAGTGGATTGTGAAAGATGACAGCAATATTATTCGTCAAATAGATTCTTTAATGTATTAATTGCTATGAACATCTTTTCACTGTCCGGGAGTTTTATAAAGCTATATTTTTCATAAAACATTTCAGCTTCTTTGTTAATTGGGTCAACAACAACTGCAAACGAGCCAACTTCTCTCGATATTTCATAACTTCTTTTCAAAGCATCAATAAGTAAAAATTTGCCAAATCCCTTTCCTTGGCTATTTTTATTTATAGCTAACCTCCCTAGTAATGTTGCTGGAATGGACTTATAAGATTTTGGCAGTTTCTTTTTTATTTGTTCAGGAAAAATATCAAGAGGAATACTATTATTGGAAAGAGTATAGAATCCCAGAATTGTATTGATTTCTTTATCTGCTAAAACAAAACAAGCCGACAATTTTCTTTTCATGTCTTGTCCGGCCTGATATTTAAGGTAGTTGTTTAAAAATACGTTTCCACAATCAAAATCCTTTCGCTTGTGCTTCTTGTCTATGAGCTCAATCATAATCTTATTTTGAATTTGAGACAAAAGCATTATAATCATCAAGGGCTTTTTTCAATGGTTTAGATGGTTTAGAAGCTTTGGATATGGCATCAAAAAAGATTTGACTATCTCTTTCAGATGCAATAA
>SKHV01000041.1 GCA_007116765.1 Prolixibacteraceae bacterium
AAGCCCATGAAAACGCCACTCGATAAATACGAGTGCCGCCACGGGATGAGCTATACTTCAATAGAAGGGGTTAAAGACGGTGTATCGGCTAAAGTGCTCTTTTTTGTACCCCTGAAAACATGGGCCGAAGTGCAAAAACTCACTCTAACCAACAATTCGAACCAAGTAAAAAAACTCAAACTATTCTCCTTTGTGGAATGGGCTCTTTGGAACGCCGCTACCGACATGGAAAACTTCCAGCGCAATTTCTCAACCGGTGAGGTAGAAATTGAAGATTCTACAATTTACCACAAAACTGAATACAAAGAGCGCCGCAACCATTATGCATACTACTCGGTTAACTCACCAGTGAACGGTTACGACACTGACCGTGAAAGCTTTTTTGGACTCTACAACGGTTTTCACGAACCCCAAGCTGTGTTGGACGGAAAACCGAACATGAGTGAAGCCCACGGTTGGTCGCCTGTTGCTTCGCATTACATCGAAGTGGAACTACAACCCGGCGAATCGAAGGACTTTGTTTTTGTTTTAGGCTATGTAGAAAATGCCGAGGACGAAAAATGGGAATCGAAAAATATAATTAATAAAACCAAGGCAAAAGAAACAATCGCGAATTTCGATACCGCAGAAAAAGTAGATGCAGCATGGAACGAATTGCGTCGATACTGGGACAATTTACTCAGCATTTACACCCTTAAATCGGGCGAAGAAAAGCTCGACCGCATGGTGAACATCTGGAACCAGTATCAGTGCATGATTACCTTCAACTTTTCACGTTCGGCATCGTTTTTCGAAAGTGGAATTGGCCGTGGAATGGGTTTCCGCGACTCGAATCAGGATTTAATTGGTTTTGTGCACCAAGTACCCGAACGTGCCCGCGAGCGCATTATCGATATTGCATCGACACAATTTCCCGACGGAGGTTGTTATCACCAATATCAGCCATTAACAAAAAGGGGCAACAACGACATTGGTGGAGGATTTAACGACGATCCCATGTGGCTCATACTTGGAACTGTGAGTTACATAAAAGAAACCGGCGATTTCAGCATACTCGACGAAATGGTACCTTTCGATAACGACATGAGCGTGGCTCGTTCATTGTTCGACCACCTCACCGTTTCGTTCGACCATGTAGTGAACAACCTTGGGCCACACGGGCTGCCACTCATTGGGCGTGCCGACTGGAACGACTGCCTCAACCTAAATTGCTTCTCGAACGACCCGAACGAGAGCTTCCAAACAACCGAAAACAAAACCGAAGGTTCAAAAGCCGAATCGCTTATGATTGCCGGTTTATTTGTAGTTTATGGACGCGATTACGTTGAACTTTGCAATAAACTTGGTAAAACCGATGAAGCAGTGCGTGCACAGGAACATGTGGACAACATGATCGAAGCCGTGAAAAAACACGGTTGGGACGGCGAATGGTTCCTACGTGCGTACGATTATTATGGAAACAAAATTGGCAGCAAGGAAAACGAAGAAGGTAAAATATTTATCGAATCGAACGGCTGGTGTACCATGGCCGGTATTGGTAAAGAAGAGGGCATGATTGAAAAAGCACTCGACTCGGTGAAAGATCGTCTCGATTGCGAATACGGCATTGTGCTCAACAACCCGCCTTTCACGAAATACTACATCGAATACGGTGAAATATCGAGCTACCCTCAGGGATACAAAGAAAATGCAGGTATTTTCTGCCACAACAACCCCTGGATCATGATTGGCGAAACAGTAATTGGCAACGGAGACAGAGCCTGGGAATATTTCCGCAAAATATGCCCTTCGTACCTCGAAGACATAAGCGAACTACATCGAACCGAGCCTTATGTGTACGCACAAATGATTGCCGGGAAAGATGCTTTCAAACCGGGTGAAGCCAAAAACTCATGGCTAACAGGTACTGCATCGTGGAATTTCTTTGCCATTAGCCAATACATTCTAGGAATCCAACCTCAATACGATGGATTGAAAATTGAGCCCTGCATTCCCAAAGAGTGGGACGGTTTTGAAGTTACACGAAAATTCCGTAATGCTACATATAATATTAATGTAGAGAACCCGAAACATACAAACTGCGGGGTTTCCAAAATAACAATTGATGGAAAAGAATGCACCTCAAACCTACTTCCAATTTTTAATGATGGTGAAACACATGAAGTTAAAATAGTTTTGGGTTAGAATTTTGAACCTTAACTATCTGAAAACAGGCTTGCATTTCGCACAGCCTGTTTTTTTTTACAATAATCCAGTACAAAAACAGAGGATTCAGGCTTTGATACTGCATAAAATTCTTTTAATTTAGCAAAAAGCAAACAATGCTAAATTTTATTAAAACATTAGTAAAATCCAGTTTGAATGTGTTTTTTAGCTATATTATGCTTCAAATTCTAGTAAAAATAAATCAATGACAAACTATAAATTTTTTAATAGAGATTTAAGCTGGCTTGCATTCAATCACAGAGTGTTAGAAGAAGCAAAGGATCCATCGGTACCGCTATACGAAAGAATTAAGTTTTTAGCTATATATTCAAATAACCTAGAAGAATTTTATCAGGTAAGGGTTAGCTATTACAGGCAACTCATCAAAAATGCCGACCTTTTTCCTAACAAAATAGAAGAAGTTAAACCCTCGAAAATACTTCACCAAATAAACGAAACCGTATCGCTCTTTTTGGAGGAGTTTCATGAAATATTTGACCACAAAATAATTCCTGAGCTCGAAGACAATAACATCAACTTACTCAATAAAAAATCGGTTTTAAATGATGAGCTAAAACTAGAGTTAAAAGAAATATTTACACTCAATATTTTAAGTACACTTCAACCTGTATTGCTCGTAAAAAAACGAATACGTCCATTTCTGAAAACCGGGCAAGTTTACATTATTATTGAAATGGAGGTAAAAGACACATTGAACAATACCTCAAATAAACAAAAGCGCTACGGGCTTATTAAGCTACCAACCGACCATAACATTGGACGTTTCGTTGAGCTAAACTCATCCGACAACAAACACTACATCATGTTTCTCGAAGATGTAATTATGCTGCACGTGAACAAACTTTTCCCCGGTTATAGCGTAAAAGAATGGTACACCATAAAACTAACACGCGATGCCGATTATGAATATGACGATTATGAAGAAGACGAGTTGATTGAAGCTATAAGCAAGCTTTCGTCGTCGCGGAAACTAGGTAAACCAAACCGTTTTCTTTACGACAACACTATGCCACATCGCATTATAAGATACCTAGCCGACACTTTCAGGCTCGACAACGAGATACTGGTAAAAGGTGGAACATATCATAATTTCCGCGACTTCTTTAACTTCCCGAACCCGGCTTCACCCCTGCTTGAAAACGAAAAGTTACCCCCTTTAAGAATACCAAAACTAGACAATACACCATTCATCAAAAATGCCATCGACGAAGAAGATTTTTTAATTACAGTTCCCTATCAGAGTTACGACTACTTTTTGCGTTTTCTGGAACAAGCAGCCGAAGACGATACTGTAACCGAAATAAAAGCAACACAATACCGTGTAGCAGAACGTTCGGCAGTAGTGAATGCGCTTATCAGCGCAGCTGAAAACGGGAAAAAAGTTACTGTTTTTGTTGAACTCAAAGCTCGTTTCGATGAAGAAAACAACCTTAGAAATGCAACCGAAATGATAAAATCCGGGATTACTATTATTTACAGTATTCCCGGATTAAAAGTGCATGCAAAAGCGGCTGTTATTATTAGAGATAAAGACCGCTTCCCCGATACAAAAAACCAGGCATATGTGGGAACCGGAAACTTTAACGAAAAAACAGCTCGCCTATACAGCGACCACGGTTTATTTACTTCAAACGAGGAGATTATTACCGACCTGCAAAGCATGTTTGAATATCTTGAATTCCAAAACGAAAAAATTAAATTCAAACACCTGCTTGTTGCGGGATTCAATCTAATATCGAAATTTGGACGCTTAATAAGTCAGGAAATCGACAATGCAAAAAAGGGCAAAAAAGCTTACATTTTAATTAAAA
>SKHV01000431.1 GCA_007116765.1 Prolixibacteraceae bacterium
TTCTTGCTCTTTGGACAGGGGGTTATCCTTTCAAATGCCGAAGAAGAGTTGCGTGTATTCCTTGAAAAAACAGGAATTCCGGCTGCATGGACACTTTTGGGAAATTCTGCTCTGCCATCGAACCACCCGCAAAATGTGGGTATGTTAGGCATGCACGGTAATTACGGCCCCAACGTGCTTACCAACGAATGCGATTTACTGATTGCAGTAGGTATGCGTTTCGACGACCGTGTAACCGGCAACGTGTCGAAATATGCAAAACAAGCCGATATTATCCATATTGAAGTTGACCCGGCCGAAATCAATAAAATTGTGGACACCAAATTCCCGGTTTTGGGCGATGCCAAAAAGGTGTTCAAAAAGTTGATTCCTATAGTTAACGAGAATAAACACAGCGAATGGCTGAACCGTTTCAAGGAATTCTACGATATAGAATACAAAAAAGTAATAGAGCGCGATATTTACCGCAATAACGGAAAAATTTCGATGGGCGAAGCAGTGCGTATCGTTTCAGAAAAAACCATGGGCAATGCAGTTTGCGTTACCGATGTAGGACAGCATCAAATGGTGGCTGCTCGTTACTTCAAATTCAACAACACCCGCAGCGTGGTAACTTCGGGCGGGCTTGGCACCATGGGCTTTGGCCTACCGGCTGCCGTTGGAGCTCAAATTGGAGCCCCCGACCGCACGGTGGTAACGTTTATTGGCGACGGCGGTTTTCAAATGACCATGCAGGAGCTTGGAACCATTGCACAGGAAAAAATTCCGGTGAAAGTGATAATCCTGAACAATAACTTTCTGGGCATGGTACGTCAGTGGCAGGAGCTGTTCTTCGAAGGGCGTTACTCGTTTACCGAACTGGTAAACCCTGATTTCATTCACCTTTCGGGTGCTTTTGGCATACCGGCCAAAAAAGTGGAAAAAGGAGCCGATCTCGAAGCTGCCATCGAAGAAATGGTAAACACTCCCGGGCCATATTTATTGGAAATTGTTGTTGAACAAGAAGACAATGTATTCCCGATGGTACCCGCCGGAGCCAGCGTTTCGGAAGTTATTCTCGAAAACCCTGCAAAAGCTTAATACGGGTTAAAAGTAAAGTTGAATGTCATTAAAATTGAAAACAGATGAAACAAGAATATATAATATCAGCATTTACCGAAAACCACATAGGTTTGCTTAACCGCATCACCATTATTTTCACCAGGCGCAAGGTAAACATCGAAAGCTTAACGGTCTCTGAATCGGCCATTGGCGGCATCAGTAAATTTACCATAGTAATAAACTCAACTGCCGAACAGGCCTCGAAAATTGTCAAGCAAATTGAGCGTCAGGTTGAAGTGCTAAAAGCCTACTACCACACCAACGACGAGATGATTTACCAAGAAGTTGCCTTGTACAAAGTATCGACACAGGCACTACTCGAGGGCAATCAAATTGAGTCCCTGGTGCGCAAGCACAATGCACGCATACTCGAAATTACCAACGAATATACGGTAATAGAAAAAACCGGACACAAGGAAGAGACTCAAGCTTTCTTTGAAGAGCTGAACGAGTTCAAAGTGATTCAGTTTGTGCGTTCGGGTCGTATTGCCATTACACGTTCGCCCATTGAACGCCTTTCTGAATTCCTTGCCGAGCGCGACAAAGTACTTAGCATGAAGAACGATTAATTCTCTTGTAAATATCAACTTGAAGGCATCAAGTAGTCACAAACAATACATTTAAACTTTAAGTATTTTTGTGGCTAATTGATGCTTTTTTTGTTTTGCTGCCTATTTGATCGAGTATGGGTTGGCAACAAGTTTGTACGCAAAAAAAACCATAATATTAATTTGGCATGCAGAATAGATATTTATCATTATTTTATCTATAGAAAGGGGGGTGCCGAAATTATCTTTCAGAAAGTATTATCTATAAATATATGTTACAATACGATGGATGCCATTCTGGGTAGAATCACCCGCCGGAAATATCATAAACCATCAGCGCGTCGCCATGCCTGATGTACAGCTTTTTATCCTTTATTACCGGGTGTGCCCAGTGCTGGTCAGTTCCTAGGGGTACTTCAAACCTGCCTTTAATTTCAAATGTATTTCGGCCCATTTTTACTAGGGCAACATCTCCTGCTTCGGTGTATAAATAAAACAGACCATCGGCATAAATAACAACACCGCTGCGAACTTCCTCCGACAGAATTGTTTGTTCACCGGTTGAGGCATCAATGGCCGACCATTGGTTTCTTTGGTAGGAGGCACCGTAAATCACGCTGTCAATCAGAACAATTCCACCCATTAAATTTGCAAACGATTCATTTCGCCATTTTTGTTCCACACTTTTCCCGTCCTCACTTAATTGTAGGGCAACAATTCCGCTGCTTTTGGGAGCAGAATTGCTTGAACAATAAATAATTCCACCGGAATAAACAGGAGAATTTGCATGAATTTTATTTCTTTGCATTTGCTCCACCCTCCAATACATTTCACCGGTGTCGGCATCCAAACCAATTATTGAAGATGCTGTCATTGTTATTAACAGTCTGGTCGTCTTGTGCTCCACTAAAACGGGCGAACAATAGGCAGCAGGCTCGCCATATCCGGGCGAAGTCCAAGCGGTTTCGCCTGTAAAACGGTTTAATGCAACTATATTGTGTTCTTCGCCGCCGGGTGTACAAATAATGTTGTCGCCGTCAATCAGAAGCGTTTCGGTTAATCCCCACCGAATATTTTCCGTATCGAATGTATCCAGCAAATCCACCTCCCAAACCATGACGCCCGAAAAAACATTCATGCAATACACTACGCCCATTCCGCTTTCGAGGTAAATCAAGTCACCGGCAATAACCGGAGTAGAGCGCGAGCCGGTAAAGTTTTTATGCCACTCGACGCCATACACTTTTTCCCAGAGAAGATTTCCATCCAAATCAAATGAATACAGCACGCCCAGCGTATCAGGCATCCCGTTTACAAAAATCCGGTTATGACCAATGCTCACATTGCTGTGCCCAGCGCCTAAACCTTCAACACTCCAAAGCATTTCCGGCCCGTTTTCGGGCCACGAGCTTAAAAGCCCGGTTTCATAAAAAACTCCCTGGCGGTTCGGGCCGCGCCATTCCGAAAAATCATTTTCCCGGTTGGAACAACCGCTTACTATAATAAAAAATACTGGCAATAAGAAAAGAATTTGCTTCATAAACTGAATTATTAATGCTCTAAATATACAAATCAGAACGGGATAATTGTAACTACTCAGATTCTTTTTTAATTCGAAACAAGAATCCTTTAAATTTCGGTGAACTCGATTTCCTTGCTTTGGGTGGTTGTTCCCAGTTTTGTTTTCTTACAGGCAATTGTTATGGGGTTTAAAATATTAACGCGGTTTGTTTTATGTATGGTGTTGATAACATTGCTTATGAATTTATATAAACAATAAGTAGTATTATGTTTGTATTGATTAATTCATTCCGTTCTTTGATAAAAATAAAGAGGGTTATGGTCTCGAAAGAAGAACTAAGAAAAAAAGGCAAGGAAGAACTGATTGACATTTTATACGATCTTTTAATCAAGTTTGATAAATTGACAACAGAAGTTGTTGGACTTCGCAATGAAATAAAATACTTAAAACGCCTAAAAAAAGCAATAATAGTTCTCTCGCACCCTCGCATGATTTATTCAGATTAAAGAACCAAAGCCTCAGGGAAAAGAGCGGCAGGTTGAAGTACTAAAAGCTTATTACTGCACCAACGACGAGTTGATTTTTCAGGAAGTTGCCCTGTGAAAAGTATCGACACAGGCACTGCTTGAGGGCAACAAAATTGAATCGTTGGTTCGTAAGCACAATGCGCGCATACTTGAAATTACAAACGAGTACACGGTAATTGAAAAAACCGGACATAAAGATGAAACACAATTGTTTTTCGAAGAGTTGAACGAGTTTAAGGTAATCCAGTTTGTACGCTCGGGGCGCATAGCCATTACACGCTCGCCCATTGAGCGTCTTTCGGAATTCCTTGCCGAGCGCGACAA
>SKHV01000265.1 GCA_007116765.1 Prolixibacteraceae bacterium
TATTTGTATTGAATTATCGGCAGCAAATACCGACACAGCTATTGACCTATTATCGGGCGTAAATTTAAAGGCATTTGATAACAAATTGAACAGAATGCTTTCAATATATTCTGTATCAATATACACCGTTTCTTCGTGGGTAGTTTTAAATTGGTAATCGATGTTGCGCTTTTGCGCTTCATAGTTAAAAAACAAGAATATATTATAAGCAAAATCGGAAACAAGAACAGGCTCAACCTGTAATTTCAATTGTGCTTTTTCATTTTTTTGAAAATTAAGGATACGGTTTGTGAGATGCAGTAAGCGGCTGGCATTTCTGAATATGGTTAAATGGCTGTCTTTATATGGATCAGATTTTTCATTTTCGAGTATCTGCGCCAATGGGCCCAAAATTAATGTTAGAGGTGTTCGGAATTCGTGCGAAACATTCGTAAAGAAGCTAATTTTAAGATCATTGAGCTCTTTTTGCTTTTTGTATTCAATTTCTTTCAGCTTTTGCTTATGCTTTTGTTGAACCTTAATTACACGGGTATGAATAATCAGAAATAAACTCACCATAGCCATTATGAAGTAAATAATATATGCAAGGGTTGATGCCCAAAATGGAGGAGATATTACCACCGACAATTGCAGGGGGGTGTCGCTCCAAACTCCATCGTTGTTAGTACTTCGAAGATAGAAAGTGTAAGTTCCGGGCGATATACGGGTGTAATAGGCAAGGCGTTGTGATGAGCCTTGGTAATTCCAGTCAATATCGACCCCTTCGAGCATAAAGGCAAACTGGCTTTTTTCCTGTACCTGATATTCGAGGTTTGAAAACGTAAACGAAAAGGTATTTTGATTATGTTTCAGATGTATTATGTTGGTATTGAATATGTTTTCGTCGAGTATGCTTTCACCCTCGCTTGCAGGATAAACCGCTTCATTAAACACGCTTAAACGTGTAATGCGTGGTGCTGGTTTATTGTAATTATAATCGATTTTATACGGTGTGAAAAAATCGATTCCGTTGTAGCCTCCAAAGTAAAAGGTGTAATCGCTGCTGCCATAAACACTGTTTAAAAAGAACGAACGGTTTTTTAAACCGTCAGTCTGGTCGAAAATTTTGAGTGGATCGTCGGTGTTATTCGAATTTAATCTAACCAGCCCACGTTCAGTTCCTAACCACAAATAGCCAATGGGGTCTTCAACGATTGACTGCACGTCGAATACCATATCACGACTGTATAGCGAAGTTATTTCTTCATTCTCATAAATGTTCAATCCGGCCTCAGTTCCAATCCATATTCTATTATTTCTGCTTTGATATATGCTGGTAGCAAAATTGCTGCTTAGCCCATTGTGGGTAGTTAATATTTCCTGACTCACTATGCTATTTGAGGCAATTTTCATTTTCAATACTCCTCCTCCACTTATTGCAAGCCAGGTATTCCCCTCATTGTCTTCGGCTATTGAGTTTATCGAAAGATTTTTTGACAAAGGTTCGGTTTCATCGTTTTCAGTAAGCGTTTCAAAACAATCGCAACTTTCGTTATATTTCAGTAAAAAACCTTCCCAGGTTCCCAATAATAAGCCATTAATTTCACTTTCGTATATGGCAGTTATTGTGTAATACTGATCACTACTATCGCTTCCCTTTACAACCGGATAATGCTTAAGCGTATATGGTTTCGAAGTATGAGAAAACCGAAATATTCCCAACTGATTTTTAGTGGAGAACCATATATCATTCCCGATTGTTCGCATAGAAAATATATAACGGGTACTGAATGAATCGTGATTTTGAAATTCAAGGGGTTCGAGTATTTGCATTTCCTTATTCAGTTTTAAAATACCTTTGCCCCAGGTTCCAGCGTAAAGCTCATCGCCTGCTTTTATGATGTTACTTACAATATCAATTTCGTTATCACTATTGGGCGTACTGTAATTACCAAAAATCTTCGATTTATTTACCAACTTAAACAGACCTCTTTCAGTGCCTACTATTTTTACATTATCGTGGGTTATAAGCAGAGAATTAATTTCAATTTTGGAAATACTATGATTGCCTTCATCAAAAATTGAATTTATAGTTGATGTGGTATGATTGTATTCATAAATTTGATTGCCAGCAACAACATAAAACAGATGTGGATTTATTTCATCTTTCCTCATCACTAATTTTATAGTTGCTTTTAGTATTGATTTTAAACGAGGTTTATCGCCTTCAATATTCAAATACAATAGCTCTTGGTTATTGAATACTAAAAATTCATCTTCAGAAATAGTATTGATGCCTCCAATGTGATAGTTAATTGACGGATGATCGATACGCTTCACTTTCGAGCAATTCATATTGAACAACAAAAATGAATTATTTCCTAATGCCAGTATGGAATCGTTATGCACCTCAATGGCCGACACTTGTGGGTTAATTAAAATATCAGTTCTGTCAGCTTGAAATAATTCAGCCACATTATAATCGGCTCCAATTATTGAAAAACCTCCGCGTTCGGTACCTACTGCAATTGAATTATCGGGTAAGGCACAAAGAGAAATGATATTGTCGTCAGATATTTGTTGTTCGTGCTTTGCACTGGTATTGTATACAGTAATTTCGTAAGTATTCAAATTAATACGGATAAGCCCGGTAACAAAAGTGCCCACCCATAAATCGCCTCCACTTATCATCAACTGGCTGATTTTAAGCGCATTAAAAGCAGGGTTTATCGATGCAAAGTTTTCAAATTGATATCCATCGTAACGATACAGGCCTTTCCATGTTCCAATCCACAAAAAACCCACATCGTCCTGTACTATTTGATTTATGGCACCTTCGGGTAAATTATTATCAGCATGTAGTTTTTCAAATACAATTTCCCGATTTGCTTCAACATTGGAAACAACCAACAATAAAAGAGTTAAAAACAATAGTTTTTTCAACTTCAGAAAATGTATTTTTTTATGCATAAGCCCAATAATTATATACTTAAGACAACAAATTTTGAAAACTATAGTAAGATGATACTTTAATTCACTTGAGGTTTATTGTACATATCGGGCAAATCGTCCTCAAACAAAGTTGCTTCATGATTAAAGAACAACAAAAAATCGTCAATTGCATCTTGCCCCCGTTCAAAATCGTTTTCCATTCCGACATAAGGGTAGTACACCTGCGACTTGCGGTACTGACTCCAATCTGAACTGTACCAACTTAACACCCACACCAGGCGTTTTAGTTTCTCGTTGTTAATAATTGGCTCCAGTATATTTTGACTCCAGTAATAAGGATTCACCTCGGGGTAACGGAAAACTCCATTATCGATGCGCAAACCGGTTTCGGTAATTGCGGCTACTTTTCCTACCGAGTCGGCATAGTCGGTTAATTTTTCTAACTCGGCCACAACCAGCTCTATGGGTTTGTAGTCCACCGCGCCCATTTCATAAATATCGAGACCAAGAATATCCACATATTCATCGCCCGGATAATATTCTTTGAGAAAATAGGTGTCGGGGCTCCAGCAATACAATACATTTCTCACTCCACTGTCGCGAATATAGTCAACCGTTAACTGAAACAATTGAACCAACTCGTCGGGCGTACAGTTATCTTTCCCCCACCAAAACCAGCCTCCGTTCATTTCGTGCCAAGGTCTGAATACAAGGGGGAATGCTAGTTCCTTAAAAGTTGGTATCACCATAGTATCGAGTTCGGTGAGCAACCAGTCAAGAGCTCGGTTTTCCTCGCGACTTCCACCTGCTAAAATATCTTTGACCAGATTCTTATCGGCACTAAAACGATTGTTTACGCGCGAGTAAAACGAGTTGCTTTCTGGCCCCCTCAAATGCCAGCAATAACCCACAACCGCGCCACGTTCGTATGCTTTTCGCATAGCCTCTTTGTCGGGTGCAATAAGTGAATCGTTATCAAACCACATAAAATCACTTTCATAGAATGCCGGATTTTGACCGGTAATTTCTTTAATATCCGAAGTTTCAAACCCCTCGTATATATGTCTTTCTTTGTACATTATGCTGGTTGGATTAGCCACTCCAAACATAATTTTGTTTTGTGTTGACATTACACGCAGGTTCTGAAATAAGTTTTCGGTAGCCTCATCACGGAAAGCAGCAGTTTCGGTATTGTCACATTTCGACATGGTAAATACAATTAGAATTGGAATCGCAAGCAATAAGCTAAGTACATTTTTTTTCATCGGTACATAAAGTTTTAAATAATGTTTCTCAATCATTTTTCAAATATAAACTCACCTTATGGATATTTGGAAGAACAAAATATCATAAGCAGGTGAAATTCATTTCAATTCAAATATAAAAGACTGAATCAACCTGCCTGGCGCTTCAAATATTACTTAAAAGTGCAACAATTACCCCCTTTATTATAGAACTTGCGAACACAAATAACCCTTTTACTTGATAAAATCGTTTC
Source organism: Prolixibacteraceae bacterium (assembly GCA_007116765.1). GTDB lineage: Bacteria > Bacteroidota > Bacteroidia > Bacteroidales > Prolixibacteraceae > Roseimarinus. The sequence continues at coordinate 4,430 of SKHV01000265.1, forward strand.
CTTTCAACAAATATAAATAACTTATTTTTGCAATTCGATTAATTAAAATAAATAAACATGGTTCGTAAATTTCTATTTCTAATTTTAGCCACAATGTTATTGAGTTGTGGAACTAAGTCGCGAAAGAATACACATCCAAATGTTACACAACAGCTTTTTGAAAGACTACAAGCCATTTCAGAAGCCGGTATCATGTTTGGACATCAGGACGATTTGGCTTACGGAATTGACTGGAACGGCGACAAAGGCGAATCGGACGTGAAGCGCACCGCGGGTGATTATCCGGCAATTTTCGGCTGGGAGCTGGGCGATATTGGAAACGAGACCAATCTTGATGGTGTGCCTTTCGACTCAATAAAAGTTTACATACAACGTGTACACGCTAAAGGTGGTATAAATACTATTAGCTGGCATGCCCGCAATCCTGCAAATAATCTTGATGCATGGAAAACCCACGATGTGGATATTGAATCGCTTTTGCCCGGCGGTGCGAACAATCCGCTTTTCAACAAAAAACTTGATCTTGTAGCCGAATTTATGCATAAACTAAAAGATGAAAATCAAACACTTATACCTGTTATTTTCAGACCCTGGCACGAAATGGACGGAGGCTGGTTTTGGTGGGGTTCAAAAACATGCAGCCCGCAACAGTTTATTAAGCTGTTCAGATATTCGGTTGATTATTTAAAAAATGAAAAGAACCTTTATAACCTGCTGATAGCTTATTCGCCCGACCGAAATTTCGACACTGCGCAAGAGTATCTTGAAAGATACCCCGGCGATGAGTATGTGGATTTACTTGGCGTTGATAATTATGGCGATTTCACCGCAAACAGACTCGACAATGTGGTAAAAAAACTTACAATTGTTGTAGATTTGGCAAACGAAAAAAATAAAATTGCAGCTTTTACCGAAACAGGGTCAAACTGTTTGAGCATTGAAAACTGGTACACTTCGAATTTATTGCAGGTACTGAAAGCAAACAACAAAACCCGCTCGATAGCTTATGTTTTGGTGTGGAGAAATCGAGACAGAGAGCATTTTTATGTTCCCTACCCTGAACATCCACAAGCTGACGATTTCAAATTTTTCGCGAACGACAATTTGATTTTATTACTTAATGATATTCAAAACATAAAATAATAAAAATGAGCACTCTATTTGAAACACGTAAAGCAGCTATAGAAAAAGCACACCACGATTTACTGACACAAAAAAACGAAGAATTATTCAGCACAAACGGCATATACAGTCGTTTCAAAAACCCAATACTTACACGAGAGCATGTTCCACTAAATTGGCGTTTCGATTTTAATCCTGTAACAAATCCATTTTTCATGGAGCGCATAGGCTTCAATGCTACCTTTAACTCGGGAGCCATTAAGTGGAACGGGAAATATTTGCTGGTAGTCAGAGTGGAAGGGAATGACAGAAAATCGTTCTTCGCAGTTGCCGAAAGCCCGAATGGAGTAGACAACTTTAAGTTCTGGGATAAGCCTATAACATTACCACAAACCGAAGATTTGGACACCAACGTGTACGACATGCGCCTCACAGCACACGAAGACGGCTGGATATATGGAGTTTTTTGTGCCGAACGCAAAGACCCAAACGCCCCCGATGGCGATACCTCGAGTGCAACTGCAACAGCTGGTATAGCCCGCACCAAAGATTTGGTAAATTGGGAAAGATTACCCGATTTGATTTCGCACAGCGGACAACAACGCAACGTGGTACTCTTCGAAAAATTTATTGATGGAAAATATGCATTTTTTACACGCCCACAGGATGGATTTATTGATACAGGAAAAGGCGGAGGAATAGGCTGGGGACTTTCCGAGACCATAGAAAATGCTGAAATTCCTGAAGAAAATATTATCGACAGTAAAACCTATCACACCGTTTACGAAGTGAAAAACGGTCAGGGGCCACACCCCATTTACACCGACAAAGGATGGCTGCATTTGGCACACGGAGTAAGAAATACTGCCGCAGGTCTTCGATACGTTCTGTACGTTTTCATGTCGGACAAAAACGACGTATCGAAAATCACGCACAAACCCAACGGACATTTCATTGCGCCTCTTTGTAATGAACGCGTAGGCGACGTTTCGAATGTGGTTTTTGCTAACGGGTGGATTGCCGACGACGACGGAATGGTATTGATTTATTATGCATCGTCGGATACCCGCATGCATGTAGCAAAAACAACTATCGACCAATTGGTGGATTACTGTATAAATACACCCGAGGACAGACTACATTCGCACCTTTCGGTCGATACCATTAATCAACTTATCGATAAAAATAAAAACTTCAAATAGAATGTCTCGTTCACTTGGAAACTTTATTCAGGAGCTCGACAATGAGTTAGAGCAAATTATGCAATTTTGGATTGACAAAGCCAGCGACAAAGAAAACGGTGGCTTTGTGGGTTCAATTGACAGCAAAGCCGTGATTCACTCAAAAGCAAATAAAGGTGCAATTTTGAATGCCCGCATTTTGTGGTCGTTTTCGGCTGCTTACAACTACACAAAAAATGAAAAATACCTCGAAATGGCAACACAAGCCTATGAACATTTCACACAACATTTTGTGGATAAAGTTTACGGAGGTGTTTTTTGGGAATTGAATTTCGAAGGTATTCCTGTAAACACCCGCAAGCAAGCCTATGCACAAGGCTTTGCAATATATGGTCTTTCGGAATACTACCGTGCAAGCGGCAATACCGAAAGCCTTGAGCTTGCCAAAGAAATTTACCGACTGATTGAAGATAAATACCTCGACACAGAACACGGAGGATATATTGAAGCGCTGGCCGAAAGCTGGGAACAGTTAAGCGACATGCGCCTGAGCCCAAAAGATGCAAACCTGCCAAAATCGATGAATACTCACCTGCATATTCTTGAACCTTATACCAACCTTTACCGTTGCTGGAAATCGGACGAGCTGGCGAAGAGCATCAGGCAAACAATAAGAGTGTTTATCGACCATATTATCGACAGTAAAACAGGCCATTTTCAATTGTTTTTTGAAAACGACTGGACTGTGAAATCCGAAATAATATCATACGGTCACGACATTGAAGGTTCGTGGCTTTTATACGAAGCAGCCGAAGTACTGGGCGATGAAGAATTAATGAACGAAGTGAAGAATATTGCTCTTAGGATGGTTGATGTAACCATTCAAGAAGGTAGCGACGCCGATGGCTCGGTGTATTACGAAAAAGAAGGTGAACATCTTGATACCGACAGACACTGGTGGCCTCAGGCCGAAGCCATGGTCGGTTATGTAAATGCCTGGCAACTTAGCAACAACATAAGCTACTTAAGCCATGGTGAAAAAGCGTGGGATTTCATTAAAAATAATATCATAGATAAACAAAACGGCGAATGGTACTGGAAAGTAGACAAAACTGGCAAACCCGATAACAATGACGAAAAAGCGGGCTTTTGGAAATGCCCGTATCACAATTCACGTGCACTAATTGAAGTAGCTCAAAGATTGAAAAGCATATAAACCTCCATACGAGCTGTAAACAAAAAACTCACTCTTTTAAAATATTTAAAAAATGGATTCGAAAGTAACTTTAAGGGAAAAAATTGGTTACGGATTTGGCGATGCAGCCTCATCAATGTTCTGGAAAATATTCACATTCTATTTAGCCATTTTTTATACCGATGTGTTTGGGATCCCTGCAGCAGTGGCAGGCACTATGTTTTTACTTACCCGTATTTGGGACACAGCCAACGACCCTATAATGGGAATAATTGGCGACCGCACCAACACGCGATGGGGAAAGTTCAGACCATATTTATTGTGGGCATCAATTCCCTTTGCAATTATTGGCGTGTTGCTGTTTAGCACACCCAACCTCGATCTGACCGGAAAAATTGTGTATGCTTATGTATCATACACCTTAATGATGATGGCTTATACTTCAATAAATGTTCCCTATGCCAGTTTATTGGGCGTTATGACGGCAAAATCGACCGAAAGAACCAGTCTGGCAGCATACCGTATGATTTTTGCTTTTGGAGGCAGCCTTTTGGTTGTAGCCATTTTTCAACCTTTAGTCGATTTTTTCGACCAAGCAGTGCAAAAAGAAGCAGCTTACCAGCTTACAATGGTTGTAATCGGAGTGATTGCAGTAATCATGTTCACACTCACCTTTGCATGGACACGTGAGCGTATTACTCCCCCAAAATCGCAAGAAAATAACCTGAAAAACGACTTTAAAAACCTGCTGAACAATATTCCCTGGTTTGTTTTACTAGGCGCAGGCGTTATGACATTAATTTTCAACTCGGTACGCGATGGAGTAGCCATGTACTATTTCAAATATTACATTATTGACGAAACAGCCATTGCCATTTCAAATGCCACTTTTGCATTCAGTACTATGTATCTGTTTCTTGGTCAGGCTACAAATATGCTGGGAGTAATTATGGCTAAACCCATTTCGGCAAGGTTGGGAAAACGTAAAACATTTATGTATGCCATGGCAGCTGCTGCAGTGCTTAGCTCGCTATTTTTTATGGTGCACCGCGACAATGTAATTTGGGTATATATTCTGCAAGCTCTGGTGAGTTTTTGTGCCGGAATCATTTTCCCGCTTCTTTGGTCAATGTATGCCGACTGTGCCGACTATTCAGAATACAAAACCGGACGTAGAGCCACAGGATTGGTATTTTCAGCCTCAAGCATGTCGCAAAAACTAGGATGGACACTGGGTGGGGCAATAACCCTGTGGCTACTGGCATTTTTCGGCTTCGAAGCCAATGTAGTGCAAACCCCCGACACCATTAAAGGACTAAAATACATGATTAGTATTGTTCCTGCAATTGGAGCTGTGCTTTCAGGAGTATTTATGTATTTCTATAAACTCGACGATAACACCATGAATAAAATTGAAAAAGAATTAGCTTCGAGAAGAGAAAAGGATAATTAAAATAAAAAAGGGGGCGTCTAAAAAGTCATGAAAATTATATTTCTTATCAAGCTATTTTAATATGCCAATCATATTGTCGAGACTTATTTTCAGTTCAATCAAATCGATTTTCGATGCATCAACCCCTTCCACAAGTTTATATGGAATTTGAGCAGCCTGCTCTTTCAACTGCAAGCCTTTGTCTGTTAACTTCACATACATTTTCCGTTCATCGTCTTGTCCTTTTTCCTTCTTCACAATTTTCAACTTTTCGAGCCGTTTAATTAAAGGAGTTATCGTATTGGTATTCAGAAACAAGCGTTTCGAAATATCGTTAACCGGCTGATAATCGGTTTCCCACAAAACCAACAAAACCAAATACTGAGGATAGGTAATACCTAACTCGTTGAGTAAATTCTGATATTTACGAATTATTAAGCGTGAAATTGCATAAAACGGAAAGCAAAGCTGGTTCTCAAGTTTGAGCTGTTCGTGCGTCATCAGTTAATGTTTAAAGTAACTTTTGAATGTATTTCTCCATTTTTTCGGGAGTGGTAAATGGCCAGAAACGTTTTACAGGCCTACCTTGTTTGTCAATCACAAATTTATTGAAATTCCAAATAATTTTACCTCCTAATATGCCGGGGAGCTTCTTTTTTAAAAATTTGAACAGGGAATTTGCATTAGCACCATTCACATCAACTTTGTCAAACATTTGGAAAGTCACCCCATAATTAATCAAACAACCTTCCGAAATATCTTTTGAATTACCCGGCTCTTGATTTGCAAACTGGTTGCAGGGGAAACCCAAAATCTCAAGGCCTTTGTCCTTATACTTTTCATAGAGTTTCTCCAGTCCTTCGTATTGGGGTGTAAGGCCACACTTACTGGCAGTATTTACCACTATGACTACCTTTCCTTCGTAGTCCGACATTTTTTTCTCTTTTCCTTGTAAGGTGCGTGCAGAATAATCGTAAAACTTCATCTTATTATTATTTATAGGTGAATACTATTTATATCGTTCGCGATACAAATATACAAAATCTTTTCATTTTACATCGTGCGCGATACATTTATTATCAAATAGCGATATTTGTTAAACAATTACTAATAAATACAACGATATTTTTTTTAGTTTTATCATTCCATTCAAAATAAAAATATAATGAAGAAAATTTTACCTTTACTATTACTTGCAATGCTTGTAGTATCAGGCTTTGGGCAATCCGACACCTCTAATCAGGATATCAAAACCAATTGGAATTTTGGAGCTTTGCCTACAATTACCTTCGATACCGATCTAGGTTTTCAATACGGAGCTTTAGTGAATCTATTCTACTATGGCGACGGAAGTCGTTATCCAAGTTATAACCATTCACTTTATTTTGAAGTGTCGCGTTTTACCAAGGGAAGTGCCATTAACCGCTTTTACTACGATTCAGACCAACTCATTAAAGGTTTACAAACCACTTTTGACATAAGCTATCTTACCGATCAGGCCTACGACTTTTATGGTTTTAACGGTTACGATGCAGTGGTAAACCCGGGTTGGAACGACGCCGAAAGTCCCGATTATAAGTCGCGTATGTTTTACAAATACGACCGCAAACTTTTCAGAATGAAGCTTGACCTCCAAGGCAAACTACCAATCAATAACATGCGATGGGTTACAGGCTTTAACCTTCAAAACTTCTCAATTGCATCTGTCGATGTGGATAGGCTGAACGAAGGCAAAGAGGGTGACGATGTATTACCTGAGCAAAACGGCTTGTTTGAAAGGTATCAGCAATGGGGAATTATTTCACCCGTCGAAGCTGAGGGTGGTTTTATTCCTACATTAAAAGCCGGACTGGTTTACGACACGCGCGATAACCGCCCGAACCCCATGAAAGGAATGTGGACCGAAGCGGTAATTGAAGCGGCACCTGAGTTTATTGGCTCGGCCAGCTCTTTTGCTAAATTTGCCTTAATTCACAGGCAGTATTTCACCATCATCCCTAACGATTTGTCATTTGTTTATCGTTTGGCATACCAGTCGACCATTGCCGGCAACGTACCTTTTTATTATCAGTCGCAGGTTATGACCTCGTTCCTGACCGGTGCCCTTAGCGAAGGCTTAGGAGGTGCCAAATCAATCAGGGGTATAAACCGAAACCGTGTAGTAGGCGACGGATTTTTTTATGGAAATGTAGAATTGCGCTCTAAAATTGTACGATTCCGCTTCATCAACAACAATTTCTACATTGGGCTAAATGCCTTTACCGACTTTGGAAGAACAACCCATAAAATAGATGTGGAAAAATTTATCACTAATCTAAGTATCGACGAAAAAGCAGATTACTTCGATATTGGTTCCGAAGAATTCCACGTAAGCTACGGTGCCGGCCTCAGAATTGTAATGAACGAAAACTTTGTAATTTCGGCCGACTATGGTCGTGCAGTAGATGCACGCGACGGAACACAGGGTATTTACATTGGACTTAACTATTTGTTTTAAACTAAAAAGAGATGAAAGCAATACACATTATTCTAATTGCAATAATTGTAGCAACACTTAATGCAGCATGTAGTCAAAGTATGAAAAAACAAAACATTAACGCATCGCAGTTCCCTGAACCACCTGTTGCTGAAAAAATTGATTCCGTACTTACCATTCACGACCACAATCGGGTAGATCCCTATTTTTGGATGCGCCTAAGCGACGAACAAAAGAGCGCAGAAGTGCTTGATGAGCAAACTCAAAAGGTTTATGATTACCTCAATGCCGAAAACAAGTACACCGAAACAGTAATGCAACAAACCGAAGATTTGCAAAACAAGTTGTACGAAGAAATTGTAGGCCGCATTAAGCAAACCGACGAAACAGTACCGTATTTCAAAAACGGATATTGGTACTATGTGCGTTACGAAGAGGGCATGGAATATCCCATTTATTGTCGCAAAAAGAAAAGCCTTGAAAACAACGAGGAAATATTACTCAACGCAAACGAAATGGCAGAAGGGCGTAATTACTACCATGCAACAGGCTTAAATGTGAGTCCCGACAATAAAATACTAGCCTTTGCCGAAGACACACTAAGCCGCAGAATGTACACCATCAGATTCAAAAATCTCGAAACCGGTGAGTTGTTTCCCGACAAAATTAACAACACTACCGGTGGAGGAGCATGGGCCAACGACAACCTCAATTACTTTTTCACGTCGAAAGACCGCGTAACACTTCTCTCGAATAAAATATGGCGACACAAACTGGGTACAAAAAACAAAACCCTGGTTTACGAAGAAACAGACCCTTCATTCTACATTGGGGTATATAAATCAAAATCAGACAAGTACATAATAATCTGGAATGGCAGTACTCTATCGTCCGATTATCAGCTAATTGATGCCGATAACCCAACTCAAGTGGCTAAAAACTTCACACCGCGCGAAGAAGTACACGAATACAATATTCTTCACTACGAAGATAAATTCTACATACTTACAAACTGGAATGCTCAAAACTTCAGGATTATGGAAACGCCTGAAAATGCGACTTCAAAAGAAAACTGGAAAGAGGTTATTTCACACCGCGACGATGTACTCATAAGCGACATTGAGATTTTCAAAGATTATCTGGTGGTAAACGAACGGAAAAATGCTTTAACCCACCTGCGCATAATTAACCAACATCAAAACGAAGAGCATTATCTCGATTTTGGAGAACCGGCTTATGTTGCAAACATTTCAACCAACCCCGAGTTCGACACAAATATTCTGCGTTTCACTTATTCATCGTTAACCACACCTTCGTCGGTTTACGATTACAACATGGATGAGCGCAGCCGCACATTAATGAAACAGCAGGAAGTTGTGGGAGGCCACAATCCGGCAGGATATGTAACCGAGCGACTCTATATCGATAGCCGCGACGGAGTAAAAATTCCCGTTTCGCTTGTGTATAAGAAAGGGACAAAACTTAACGGACAGGCACCGCTACTACTTTATGCCTATGGTTCATACGGAAACTCAATCGATCCGCACTTCAGTTCCACTCGCCTTTCCTTGCTCGATCGTGGTTTTGTATATGCCATTGCTCACATTCGCGGAGGACAGGAAATGGGGCGCGCTTGGTACGACGATGGAAAAATGTTCAACAAAACAAATACCTTCACCGACTATATCGACTGTGCCAGTGAGCTTATAAATATGAATTACACTTCGGCAGAAAAACTCTATGGCATGGGTGGCAGTGCAGGCGGTTTACTTATGGGCGCAGTGGTAAATATGGCTCCTGAACTGTTCAACGGTATAATTGCGGCAGTTCCGTTTGTCGATGTGGTTTCAACCATGCTCGACGAAACCATTCCGCTTACCACTAACGAGTTCGACGAGTGGGGAAATCCAAAAAACAGCGACTCATACTTTTACATGCTCTCCTACTCACCTTACGACCAGGTTTCGAAGCAGGAGTACCCGCACATGCTTGTTACTACCGGATTATTCGATTCTCAGGTGCAATACTGGGAACCGGCAAAATGGGTGGCCAAATTGCGCGACATGAAAACCGACAACAATCTCTTGCTACTTAAAACCAATATGGATGCCGGACATGGAGGCGCTTCGGGTCGCTTTGAGCGCTACAGGGAAATAGCACTCGAATACGCATTCATGCTAATGCTCGAAGACATTAAGGAATAAAATATTTTTCATTTTTTTTACTGAATGCCATAATGCCTTAGTGAAAGGCATTATGGCATTCAGCTTAAATAAACCCGAGCAACTAAACACTTTTAATTTAAATCATGTTACACTAATTTTTAATTTGTTCTTTCAATATCACATTCACTTTAATTTTTATCACATAATTACACCATTCCACTTTAAACTATAAGCCTATTTTGTATTTTTGGCTTTAATAATTTTAGAGAAGCTATCCAATTAA
>SKHV01000451.1 GCA_007116765.1 Prolixibacteraceae bacterium
ATAAAGACAGAGACTTTGTAGCTCGAAATATTGGTTATACACAAGCTGTAGGGTTCGATCAAAATTTAAGGCATATTCCGGTCGACCAGCTTTTTGCCGAAGAGAACATCAATAATTTTGGAGGAATTAAAATAGATGAACAATCAAACCCAAACGATTCTTACTATGCCGGAAGTTCACTGAAAGCTTATTATTTATCGGCAACCTTGCCTTTAACTCAAAACCTAAAAATGGTAGCCGGCATGAGGATTGAAGATTATACACAAACCATGATAAGTGCTACCACCGAGCGCAGTATAAACGAAGTATATCAAAGTACCGACTATTTTCCATCGTTGAATATTTCTTACTCGTTCAACGATAAATCGTTGGTACGTGCCGCTTACGGACAAACTATAAACAGACCAGAATTCAGGGAACGTGCTCCATTCAGCTTTTACGATTTCGAATTCAACCTGAACAAAACCGGAAATATATTTCTGCAGGATGCCATTATTAAAAGTGTTGATTTACGCTGGGAATTTTATCCTGCCATGTCGGAAATGATTAACTTGGGTGTTTTCTATAAAAACTTCACAAATCCAATAGAGAGTGTGTTTCAGCCTGGGGCAGGTTCGGGTGGTGCTAAAAACTTTAGTTACAGCAATGCAGAGTCGGCATTTAGTTATGGCGTTGAACTCGACCTGCGAAAATCGTTGACAGGGTTGGTGAATTCTCCCATACTTGATTATTTCTCTTTAGTGTTTAATGCAGCGCTTATTCACAGTGAAATTACAATTGGTTCGGGTTCAGGTTCGGGTCGCGATACCGAAAACCGACCCTTACAAGGGCAATCACCTTACATTGTAAATGCCGGAATATTTTACAGCCACCCAGAAAATGGAATTCAAGTGAATTTACAATATAATATTATTGGTAAGCGCATATACAGCGTGGGTTTTACCACTCTCGACCGTTCGAGGGTTGAATACCCCGATGTGTATGAAATGCCCCGTAACCTGCTCGACCTTACAATAAGAAAAACATTCGAAAACAACCTCAGTTTTCGTATGGGCATTAGCGATATGTTGAATCAGAAATCGATATTGTTGCAAGATGCCAACGAGGACGGAGTATTTGATATAAATACCGACCAAATATTACAGGAATATCGTCCTGGTACTCTTTTTACCTTTGGTGTAGCGTATAAATTTTAAATTAATATCTGACTCAATTATATAGTTTAGTTCAATATATAAATGATGTAGTGCAAGCATACTCTATTTAATACAGAGTGTGCTTTTTTATTGTTTCAATGCTGTCTTGGCTTATTAAGTAATTGTAAAAGAGCACATGTGCACTTTGCAATTATGTTATCTAATCTGTTTCATATATAATATCAGCTAAGTTTAACTTCATTTATGGTTGCTTTATTTAGCCTAAAGGTGACATTAATATTATTTGCACTTAACCTTGGAAAGCATTAATGTATATAGTTTTGAAACATAAAATTTTGAATTTAAAAAGTATTATTCAATACAGTGTTTTACTAAAAGAATGTAAGAAAATGAAAAATCTAAAATGTGTATTATCATTAAGAAAATTGTCGCTGGCCATAGCAGCTTTGATGGCAATAACTTTTGTATCGTGTAGCGACGATGATTTGGGGCCTGCTCCTATGGTATCGGTTTCTAACGAAACAAGCCAAAATGCTGTCAATACAGTTGTAGGTACAACAATAACTATCGAAGCGGCTGAAGGTATTAAGGAGTTGATTGTGCTAAAAAATGGTGTTGAGTTTTTAACTGAAACTTTCGATGGAAAAAAAGAAGCTACCTATGAATTTCAGTACACTCTTACCGAAGTGATTGGTACTGTTATTAACTTTACTTTTCAGGTTGTAGACATGGAAGGCCGTGCTTCTGCAAGAACTCCGGTGTTTACAGTTACCGTTACTGCAAAGCCAATACGGATAATTGAAGCCGGAAACTATCTGGGTGAAATGACCTGGTATGCCGATACCATTTATCACCTATTCGGTTTTGTACGTATTGGAAGCGATGTGCCTCAGGCCGATGGTTCTTTTCTAATTAACCGTGGCAACAACGTGTTGACCATAGAACCCGGCACCTTAATTATTGGCGATAAAGAAACCAAAGCGACTTTGGTTGTACAGCGCGGTGCAAAAATAATTGCCGATGGAACCGTTGATAATCCAATTGTAATGACAAGCGAAATGCCGGTAGGACAGCGCTTACCCGGAGACTGGGGGGGTTTAGTTGTGTGTGGTGAGGTAATTAATAATCAGGGACCCAATATTGAGCTCGAAGGAAAATATGGTGCTTACTTTGGAGGAACTGTTGCCCTCGACGATGCTTCGCACAGTTCAGGTATTATACGCTATGTGCGTATCGAGTATGCAGGTGTGCCGATTAACCCTAACGAAGAAATAAATACCCTAACAATGGGAAGTGTGGGTAAAGGTACAATTATAGAATATGTGCAGGCTTCATATGGCCTCGACGATGCTTTCGAATGGTTTGGAGGTAGCGTTGATTGCAAATACCTGATTGCTTACAGGGGATTAGACGACGACTTTGATGTGGATTTTGGCTACAGCGGTCATGTTCAATTTGGAATTGGCATTCGCGATGCTTCCTTGGCTGACCAATCAGGATCAAACGGTTTTGAAGTTGACAACAATGGTTCAGGTACGGCAGTTGAGCCTTTTACCTCAGCAGCTTTTTCAAACATAACCATAATTGGGCCTAAAAAAACAAACGAAACTCCTGTTAACCTTCAGTTCCAGCACGCTGCCCAATTGCGCCGTGCAAGCAAACTGAAAATTTACAATACTTTCATGACAGGTTATCCTGCCGGATTGTTTATCGACGACTCAAGGGGTAACACTAGTGGATATGCTCTTTCTGATGAATTAAGGGTTAGAAATACAATTCTTGCAGGTGTAGCCAACTGGGGCGGAAACGGTTATGGTTCAGCTTACGAAAAAGCAGTTGAAGGTGAAGTTAGCGGTTTGCCTTTTGGCGACAATGCACGCCATCCGAACGCTCCTCGTGACCTTTCTCTTAAACAAAGCGATACCCAAGGTTTCAATATTGTAGAGTGGTTCAATACTCCAAGTTTTAACAACAAACGACTTGCTTCATGGACCGAAGCCGGTATTGATCCCACTGTTTTCGACCTGATGAAAAATCCAAAAATGACCCCGAATGCAGGTTCTATGCTTTTAAATGCTGCGAAATGGGACAATATTCCTGAAGCAAATCATTTTGAAAAAGTTGACTTCATAGGTGCTTTTGGAGATACCGATTGGACTGAAGGTTGGGCTGAATTTATGCCTCAAACTGTTGTGTATTATTAGTAAATATGTCTTAACCATTATAAATCCGGGAAGTTTTATGCTTCCCGGTTTTTTACATTAAAACAATTCATGATGAGAAATTTTTTATTCCTCTTTGCAATCGTAATTTTGTTTACATCAGAGTCATGTAGCGACAAATCTCACGTATATCAATACAACAATTATTTCACAAGTGCAGAAATAGACTCAATTATGTTCGATGCCGTAATGATTATGGGCAGACGCCCTAAAAATACAACAAGAGAAGCATCTCTCTTACCTGAGCATAGGCCATATTATACAAACCTTGTAAACGATTTTAGCCTTAAGCACATTGCTACAAATAACGACTCCATTTACTATTATTTCATGCTAAGGCCGGCGCGCAACCATACCGGATGGGTTAATCGCGGTGTGGGCGGATATTTCTCACTCAATGAAGAAAAGCGAATTTCAGGGTTTGTCGAAGTATTCAACACTCCAATAATGCCGAAGGAAGAAATATTGCATGTGGGCACAGAACTTTTCGAGGAAATGGTGAAAACGGGTAACATCGATAAGTACCTCTACCGTAAAGAAATGATAGAGTGGCCCGACCAACGCACAGAATATGATAAGTCAATTAACGAGTGGGTATATATAGCCGACTAGTTTTTATGTCTGTCAGCTTTTACTTA
>SKHV01000006.1 GCA_007116765.1 Prolixibacteraceae bacterium
CGGCTACGCCGCCAACCCTCCCCCCTGAAAAATCTTTTCGATGGAACGTCATTGCGAGCAACGCGAAGCAATCTGTAAATTATATCATTTTTTATTCTTTCCATAAATTTGGTAAAAACCTGTAATACAGCAGGTGGCGCCATGTGTTCCAGTCGTGGCCGGCATGACCGCCTATGTAATATTCATGTTCAATTTCGTGGTTTTTAAGTGCTTCGTGCAAGGCCTGGCAACGTTGGTTGAAAAAGCCCTGAGCTTCTTTGGTTCCCTGCCCCACAAAAAGGTAATCGACCTTGTTGTGCACGCCGGGATCGCTTAAGAAATGTGCCAAAGAAGTTTCGGCATGAACATCACCGGCACTGAGTATACCGAAATTGGCAAACAAATCGAGCGAACGAAAACCGATGAACATACTGTGACGACCGCCCATTGACAAGCCCGAAATTGCCCGCCCCTTTGGCGATTGCAAGGTACTGTAGCTTTTATCGACCAGGGGTATTACGTGTTCACGGAGCTCTCTTTCAAAAATATCGAAAGTTAGTTCGCTATGTTGCGGATGGTTGCGGTGAATAATTTGATTATTGGGAATGGCAATTATCATGGGCTCAGCTTTCCCTTCGGCCAAAAGGTTGTCCATTATGAAATTCACCCTCCCGTCGAATACCCAGTTAGATGGCAGTTCGCCGCTGCCGCCAACAAGGTACAACACCGGATATTTTTTCGAGGAATCGTAACATGGCGGGGTATAAACATAAAGTTCGCGTTCGCCGTTTGTCACGGCTGAATGGTAAACATGACGACTTACAATTCCGTGCGGAACATTTTGTGCATCGTAGTATGCGGGGCCATCGCCGTGCACCACCAACTGACTGTAAGGCGGCATGGCTGTAAATGCTGCATACGTATTGTTGGGGTCGGCAATTTGTACACCATCTACTCTTAAATGATAGGCATACATATCGGGAGGCAGAGGCCCTATGGTTAATGTCCATATGCCATCATCGCCTTGGGTAAAAAGCATGGGTTCACGCCCTTTGTCCAAAACCGTATGGATAGCACCCGGGTTTAATTCTACTCTTTTGGCATCAGGAGCATTTAAACGAAAGGTCACCCTGCGGTCGTCGTGAACTTCGGGTGAGTTAAGCGGTGCACTAAAGGGTGTTAAACCCTCGGTGTTTTTATGCGGGTTGAAATCGAGGTTGACATTGGCCTGTTGGGCACTTAAACCCAAAGGCAACAGCATGTAAATGGCAACGATACTAAATAATATTCTTTTCATCCGAAAATATTTTGTTTTAAAAAGGCCGGATGGAACTCGCATGATGAATTTTCATCCGTGGTTGTGATTAACGAATCATGCTCGTTTCATATATTTTCATTTTAAAAAGCATTACTAATCAAAAAACAAGGCCCAACTGTGGAAATTATTGAAACACCCGCGATGCAAAATCGTGGAACGACTTTCGCCACACTTGCCATTCGTGATCGCCCGGAAATGAATTGAATTCAACTTTCAAACCGCTTTCTTTCATTGTTTCCACAGCTCTTTTGGTATGTTCGATGCGCATATCGGCTTCGCCGCATGAAATGTAAAACAGTGCAAGTTTTTGGTTGAACTCATCGGAGCGTGTTAGCAAGCCGGGAATTTCTTTTTCGGCGTCGAATGTAGATCCCGACGGGTTTCGTATTCCACCAAAAATACCGGAACTAAAGATACCTACCGCACTAAAAACATCGGGGTTTTCGAGTCCCACATAAAACGACTGACCGCCCCCCATTGACAATCCGCAAATTGCACGGTTTTTGACATCGGCCAGCGTACGGTAGTTTCCATCGACAAAGGGTATTATGTTATGTATCATTTCGTTGGTGAAACTTGTCATGCCTTGGCTACTATACCCTCCCATGCCCGAGCGCACATTTCCATTGGCAATTACCACAATCATAGGCTTTGCTTTACTTTCGGCAATGAGGTTGTCGAGAATAAGGTCGGTTTTGCCCTGCCTTACCCATCCGGTTTCATCTTCGCCCCCGCCATGCTGAAGATAAACCACAGGATATTTTTGTTCAGAATTTTGATCGTAGCCGGGAGGCGTATAAACGTATAATCTGCGCCAATTTTCAGTAACATTTGAATAATAATACCTTGAACTCATGGCTCCGTGAGGTACATCTTTTATCGAATAAAAGTCGAGATCCTTGTCGGGAATATCAATCCCACTGGTCATTTTTCCAGTGCCAAAAAACGATTGACTGGCAGGGTCGGCCACAGGCACATCGTCGATTAATAGGAAATAATAGTGAAACCCTGGCTCAATGGGTTCTGTACGAACAGTCCAAACATCATCAGCACCTTTTTCCATATCGTACTTTTTCCCCAAATCGATTTGTATTTTACGGGCATTGGGAGCTTTTATTTTAAACACCACGCTATTGTCGGGCATAATGCACGGACATTGGTTTTGATTAATATTGGTAGATGCCGGCTCAGAAAACTGAACAAGCTGTGCGTGAGAAAATGATACTATAAGAATAATGATTACTACTAATAGACTTCGTTTATTGAAATACATCATAGTATTTAATTTTTTATATTTCTATTTGAAAAGCAACTGTGCATACTCGTACAACGATCGGCGCCAGGTGTGCCACTCGTGGGCAGTACCTTCCGAAACATAGAACACATGAGAAATCCCCTGTTTGTCGAGCATATCGCGGAAAGCGCCAATTGATTTTTGGAATACCTCAGCTTCTTTGGTACCAACACCCAGCCACAACACTTTCAATTGTTCATTTACACTATTCCCATCTTTAAATGCGCCATCCAAAAAGGTTTCCACATTGATTGGTGCAGAGCTGGGATAATTTGCCGTGCCGCTAAAACCTCCGTAATAAGCAAAATGGCCAAGGTTGCCCATGGCTATGCGCATGGTTTGGTTGGCACCCATTGAAAGACCTGCAATGGCGCGGTTTTCGCGGTCGGTAAGCGTACGAAAACGGGTATCAATCATGGGAATAATTTCCTGCATCACTACTTCTTCGAACACCATAGCCGGACGGGTTGGGTTACTTACCACTTGTTCTTCCTGAGGTTTAAAAGCATAGCCGTTGTCCATAACAATAATCATGGGAACAGCTTTGTTATCGGCAATAAGGTTGTCGAGTATCAAATTGGCCTTTCCCTGAGCTGACCAGCCTGTTTCGTCTTCAAAGCTACCGTGCTGAAGATAAAGCACCGGATAACGTTTGTTGCTGTTATTGTTGTAACAGGGAGGCGTATATACAAAACAACGTCGCCACGATTGGGTTATATCAGAAAAGTAAGGTACTTCGCTTACCATGCCGCGAGGCACATCTTTCAATGCGTACATGTAGCTGTCGCTTGCCGGAATCTCAATGCCGCTACCCCAACGACCGGCACCATAAAAATAGCGGGTGCCGGGGTCGGGGACAAATGCGCCATCAATATGCAGTTGATAATAGTGAAAGCCTTCGTCCTGTGGTGCCGACTCGCCGGTCCACACCCCATTTTCGTCTTTCACCATATCGTATTTAACTGCTCCAATATCGAGCTGTACATATTTTGCATCGGGTGCAGCAATTTGTGCACGCACACGGCCTTCGGAATTAACCTGAGGGTACTCCCTGCCCTGTTGGTTTACTTCAGAAGGCATGAAATCTTCAATAATTTTATCTTTTTGCGCAAATGCTATGTTGCCCATTGCACAAATGATTGTTGTAATAAGAATAATAATTGTTCTCATCGTTTTTTGCTTGTATATGCCTTAAACCCGTTATTTAAACAGATGCTGGGCAAGCTGGTGCAAGCTGCGGCGCCATGTGTGGAATTCGTGGGCTGTGCCTTCCGAAATGTAAGAAACAGCATTGAACCCGGCTTCTTTTAAGCTGGCTGCTCCATTCTTCACCCCATCGGGGCGCTCTTTGCTCCCGCAACTCAGGAACACAAGTTTCAGGTTTTTGTGTTCTTTTAAATCGTCGGGGTTATAAACACCACCGCTGAACAGGGCATAGTGCGAAAAAACATCGGGACGATTCAGTGTAACCAGCCTTGTTTCGAAGGCTCCCATTGAAAGACCGGCCATGGCACGGTTATCCTGATTGGCCAGGGTACGGAAATTGGCATCGACATAAGGAATCAGTTCATCGACTAAAACCGTTTGGAAAGGTTTAATGTCGAAGTTACGCAAGCCGCCAAATGCAATTTCGTTGGTCATGCCGTAAGTCATTACAACGATGAAAGGTTTGGCTTTACCTTCGGCAATAAGGTTGTCCATTATAAGGTTGGCACGCCCCTGCTGGGGCCACGAGAATTCGTTTTCGCAATAGCCGTGCTGCAGGTACAACACCGGATAACGTTGCGACAGTTCTTTCGTATAGCACGGAGGTGTGTACACAAAAGCCCTGCGCGAAGTGTTTGTACTTTCGGAGGGAAAAAGCACCTCGTGCAAATGACCGTGTGGCACATTTTTGAGGGCGAATATATCCTGATCGTCGGAAGGCACCTCGATGCCGCTTCCCCATCGGCAAGCACCAAAAAACACCATGCTGCCCGGATCGGGTACCGATGCCCCGTCGATATTCAACTGGTAATAGTGAAAACCTACGTCCTGTGGGGCCGACTCGCCTGTCCACACGCCATTTTCATCTTTTACCATGTCGTATTTTACCCCGCCAATATCGAGCTGTACCAGCTTTGCTTCGGTTGCCGATATCTGAGCGCGTACACGCCCTTCGGAATTCACCATTGGGTATTGCTGCCCCGGCTGGTTCGACGCTGCCGGTTCAAAGTCTTCAACTACATTTGTTTTGCTTTCTTGTCCGAAAACCATGCCGGTCAACAAAACCAGCATAATAACACTTAGAAATGGTTTCATTTATATAAAAATTAGTTAGTTAGTTTTGAAATAAAAGCTGAGCAAATTGATAAAAGCTTCGACGCCATGTTTGCCATTCGTGTGCAGTATTGGGCGACACATAATAATGGGCATCCATGCCTTTCTTCTTAAGCTCCTCCACATTGGCTTTTGGATCTGCTCCCATATTGTACCGACCACTTTCTACCTCACGGCTTCCGAAGCTGATGAACAATAGTTTTACGTTATTCATAAAATCGGGGTTGTTCTCAATATCGTCGGGGCTAATGCTGCCACCGCTGAACATACCTACATGCGAGAAAACATCGGAGTTGGCCAGTGTTATTGTCCGTGTTTGCATGGCTCCCATTGATAAACCGGCCATAGCCCTGTTTTTTTGATCGGCAAGGGTACGGTAGTTGGTGTCAATCATAGGAATAATGTCGTTTATGAGAGTATTTCTGAATCCATCGGCCCAGCCTGTTGGAGGCCATGGACCTTCGCGACGCTCACCATCTGCTGTGCGTGGCCTGCTCCATGTTCCGTTGTCCATAACAATAATGAAAGGTTTGGCTTTCCCTTCGGCAAGCAGGTTGTCCATTATAAAACCTGCCCTTCCCTGGGCCGACCATCCGGTTTCGTTTTCGCCACCACCATGCTGAAGGTACAGTACGGGGTAACGTTTATTGGTGTTTTCATTGTAGCACGGAGGCGTATATACAAAGCAGCGGCGTGTGTTCTGGTTTGTTTCAGAAAAATAGAAATGCTCGCGCACCTGTCCGTGTGGCACGTTTTTGATAGCATAAATATCCTGATCGTGAGCAGGTATTTCAACCCCGCTGCCCCAACGGCCTGCACCATAGAAGTACAAACTTCCCGGGTCGGGCACCGATGCTCCGTCGATATTCAATTGGTAATAGTGGAAGCCTTCGTCCTGAGGTGCCGATTCACCGATCCACACTCCGTTTTCATCTTTCACCAAATCGTATTTTACAGCACCAATATCGAGCTGCACATAATTGGCACCGGGTGCCGATATTTGCACACGCACACGGCCTTCGGAATTCACCTGAGGATATTCTCTTCCGGGCTGATTCACTGCCGAGGGTTTAAAATCTTCTACTACCTGTGCCAAAGAAACAGTAAACATCAAGCAAAAAGTCATCAAGGTCAATAGTATTCTAGTTAGCTTACTCATAATAATTTGTTTAGTTATTAATTAGGTTCATTATTTAACATCAAGAAAACGAATATAAATGCTCAAATCAAAATGTAAGTGGCAATTTAATAATTATAAACATTGGAAAGTTTTAAAATCAGATACACCTTATTCAAATACAGATAATATGCACTTTTTCGCCATATAAAACCCTTTTTGAGATTAAAAACGACAAATAAACAGTACCGGAAATAGTACAAATTAAAAACTCAAACATTTGATACAAAACATTACAAAAACCGTGATCACCCCTTGAATTGATCCCGGCAAAAAGCTATCTTAAACTCTATACTTCTCTGAAGGGTTCTTTAATACTATTTTTATTTGAATAATACCTGAGCAAAATTGAAAAGATTATTTCGCCAAACTGGCCATGTATGTCCTCCGGGATATTCACTGTAAGCATATTTGATATTCATCTGGTCGAAGCGTTCCATCATTACCCGGCAGTTTTCCCAGGCAATATCTTCTTCACCTCCCATAGCAATCCAGAATTGTTTCAAATTATTAAAGTTTATTTCACTTAGCTAAAAGTACAAAACAGGTAATCGGCTTTATTCTCAAATTAGATAATAATAATCTAAATCCAGACATGCCAATGTGGATATTCATATGCAAGTGAAAAATACTAATTGAGTAGTTGTTGAAGAAACGAACTCCCGGTTCAATTTAAATTACACTTCGGAAGGCGATTTTCCGAAGTACTTTTTGAAAACAGTACTGAAATACCCGGAACTGGCAAATCCGCATTTATCGCTTATTTCGTAAATACTGTATTTCCCTTTTTGCAATAACTCCAAAGCATAATCCATTCTGGCCGACTTAATAAAATCGCTGGGCGACAGGCCGGTAAGTGCTTTTACTTTTTTATAAAGTAATGAGCCACTCACCTTCATTTCAGAAGCAAATTCGTCTTTGCCAAAGTTTTGATTGGCCATGTTTCCTTTCATTACTTCAAGGGTTCTTTTTAGAAACTCATCGTTAAGCGCATTGCTTAAAACCGATCCTTTTTTTTCGGTTTGGATGAGGCGCAAAGCCCTTTCGCGAATGGCAAAGCGATTTTGGATAATGGTACGAATTTTCTGCCGTAGTAATTCTGTATCGAAGGGTTTGGTGAGATAATCGTCGGCACCAAGCCCCAGGCCATGCAATTGCATCACATCTTCGTCGAGCGCAGTGAGCAATACAATGGGTATGTGCGAGGTTTCAAAAGTCGATTTCACCCGCTTACACAATTCAAAGCCTCCCATTTTGGGCATCATTATGTCTGAAATAACCAAGTCGGGCATCACACTTTGAATAAGCTCCCACGCTTCCACGCCATTGGGTGCGGCAAGTATATCGTAGACATTTTCGAAAGCCATCGTTAAAAAACGACGTAATTCATCATTATCTTCAACAATGAGTAGCTTTAACTTTTTGCTTTCGGGCTTGGCTTTCTCAAACGAGGTATTTAATGATTCTTTATTGAAATCTTCTGTGCTAGTTTCTGCTTCACTCTTTTCAATTGTATTTTTCAATTTTTTGTACGGAATACTTACTGTAAATTCCGAACCTCTTCCTTCTTCGCTTGTAAAGCTGATTTGTCCCGAGTGCAACTTCACAATATTTTTAACCAGCAAAAGACCGACTCCGGACCCCACTATTTTTGAGTTAATGGCATTTTCGGCTCTATAAAATTCATTAAACAAGCGTTTCTGATCTTGTTTTGATATACCTATCCCCTTGTCGGTCACCGTTATGTTCCACTGTTTATCGTTACCCGCAAATGAAATATAAACATGGGTGTGGGCCTTTGAATATTTAATTGCGTTTGAAATCAGGTTATCGATAACTTTTTCAATATGAATAACATCTACAGCCGTTTCGTAATTTTCGGTATTGAATTTTGAAAAAAGTTTAATGCTTTTTACCGCAGCCAGCGATTCAAACATTTCTGTTCTGTGTTTAATTATATCGGGAATATTAGCCATAACAGGGTTCAAATGCTCTTTACCAATGTCGGCTTTCTGAAAATCCATCAATTGGCTTACCACTGCATTAAGGTGTTTGCCCTGTTCTATGGCCATATTCAGAAAATGCCGGGCTTTTTCAGATAAACCCAATTCATTCCTTAATTCTTCAACAGGGGCTTTAATGAGTGTTAGCGAGGTTCTGATTTCGTGGGCTGTATTGGTGAAAAACCGCACTTTTTCTTCGGCATGCTGTTGCTTTATGCGATTTAGTGAATACCAGAATATTGAATAAATAAAAAAAGAAGACAAGATAATCATGAGTGACAAGAACCACCATGTAGCCCAAAAAGGAGGTGTAATTATCAGGCTTAGTGTGCGTTGATCGATGATGCGCGACAAAGAGCTGTCGAACATCCTAATTTTTAAATCGTAGTCCTTATAAGGAATGTTGTTGTAACTTATTAAACGGTGGTTTGAGGGTTCGGTCCAGTCGGGGTCAAGTCCTTCTAACTTCCATGAAAATTTGGCTTTTGAAACATCGCCTACCGGGAGCAAATCGAGGGTAATGGTGTTTTGCCGGTATTTCAAGCTTAGTTTTTCGAGCTCATTAACAGGCCCAGCTGGATTAAACGATGCATTATCGCGAATTGAGCGCCCCAACACACTAATATCCTGGTAATAAATGCTTCCACTCAACTCTTCTTCGCTCATCGATGCAGGATCAAAAACAAGTACACCGTTATTTGTTCCAAAAGCCAAACGTCCATCGCTTAATGCAAAATGAGCATTGTTATTAAACGACAACGAAGATAAAAGGTGATAATTGGAATACACGAGCACGGTTTCATGAATTGGGCAAAAGCGACAAAGGCCGATTTCGGTACCCAGCCAAAAATAACCATCGGCATAAACAATGCTGTTAACATGGTTCGACAACAAGCCGTTGGCCGTAGTAAATTGCTGAATTTGTCCCGAGCTGGGACTGTAACATAGTAATCCATCACCACCGGTGCCCAGCCATATTTTTTTTGCATGTATCGAAATGTCGGTAATGATATAATCGTCGACTAATAAAGTGTATACGCTATTATTTTTGTTTAACTGTACCAGACCGTATGAGCATGCCAAAAGCATCAACGAATCGTTGTACTGAACAATTTTAGTGGCCGGTTGGAAAAAGTACTTTTGAAAATGGTTTTTCTCAGGAATATATCGAACCACCTCACCATTTATTCCTCCAATCCAAATTTCATCGTTTGAATCTTCGTAAATATGAAAAACAAAATCGTTTATAAACGGAGACTCAGAAGTAGCCTGAGCATAATGTGCCAGTTCTTTCCCCGATGCACCATCAAGCACATAAACACCCGACGAATAAGAACCAGCCCAAATATTACCTTGTCGATCCTCACAAAGTGTTAAAAAAACCTGTGCCTGCTCTTGCTTATCGTTGTATAAGTGTACCCATTTATCTTCATCGGTTTTCCAAACACTTATGCCATTGTCGGTGGCAAACCACAGTTTTTTATTACTATCTTCTAATACACTATTTACATTGTTGTTACCCAGCGAATTGCTTTGATTAACCTGATGAACAATATGTTCTATCACCGGAGACCCCAGATCGAAAAACGAAAGTCCCCCCGAATAAGTGCATACCCATACTCTGTTGGCTTCTGTATCGTGATAAATATCGTAAACTCCGTTGCCACTTAATGAATGAGGGTTGTTCACATCGCTTTTGTACACTTGCTCAATGCTGAGGTTTTCAGGTTTTATGGTCCAAATGCCCCGACCATCAACACCAACCATAATACGCTGATTATCTACACTTTCAATATCCATGACCGGCTGAGTCGGGAAATCACCGGGCGCAAAGCGAATGAGGGTATCGAGACTTAAATCGAAATAAAACAGTCCCTTGGAGCTTGAACCAAGCCACAAATATTCATTATCCTCATCAAAAAACAATGAATAAGTTTGGTAATAGTAATGCATGAGGTCATTGAAAATCACCTTATTCTCTTTATTATTTACATTGAAAACAGAGATTTCATTCAGTGAAACTGCAAAAAAACTGTCGCTATTGTACCATTCCAGTTGTGTAAGCGGCACGCTCACATGCCGTTGTGCTTCGTGCTGTTTATTTTGATACATAAAAAGACCTTCGGAAGTAGCCATCCAGCAGGTATCGCTTCCCTGAAACAATACCGATGTAACATTCAAGTGCCTGTTGTTTAATTCCTTTCCAAGATTATAGTAAAGAACGAAAGCGTCGGATATTGGGTTATACCTGAACATTTGACCGTTGTTTGAGTAAGCCCATAATGTAGCGTGTGTATAAACCAGCTTAACCGTAAGCACATTCGACGATTCGAAGGGCAATTGATAAATGCGGTAGTCATCGCCGGTAAGCCTGATTATGCCCGATTTTGTTGACGCCCAAACAAAGCCATTATGGTCTTTACACACCGACGATGCTTGTCGCATGGAAATACCATATAGTTCATTGATATTTTGAAACTTATAGTTTGCCGCCCCGGCATTTAGCATTAAAGGGAGTAAGGCAATAAATATGAATATCGGAATAAATAACTGTGGGAAAAATAATTTTCTCATAGTTCATGCAAAAACTGTTATGTTAGTCTAATTCAATTAACAACCTGAGTTCGAATAAAAAGTATCTCACTCAGGTTGATAGCTTATGCCTACAAGTATAAACATTTTTTACCAGTTAATGCGGTCAGTGATTTTGTAATATCCAAAATCGACGTACCCTCCCGAGGTTTCAGTGGCATAATTGAACAGCCCGAAACGATATCCCATAAAATGTGGCAGGGTATATGACATTTGAAGAGTTTCTCCAATGGATATCCATTCTTTTCCATCGAGACTGTAGTAAAAATAAGCTTTATCGCTGCGTTCTTTAAAATCGCAATCAATTCGGAAAAGAACGGTTTCATTACTTAATGGAACTTGTGCATGTACTAAAGGTTCGTCGTTATCTGACATCACCATGATAATATTTTTTGTTCCGTTTTCCTTTTTTACACCTACATAACCATAATTGCGCTGTAGAGCGATGAATCCGGCACAGTCGCCATCCTTCATATTCGCTACATCGATTGAAATAGAAGCCGAGCTTTCGGGGCCAAAAGTACGTTGCGTTAACATATTGCGAGCCTCAAGCACGTTATCGTCGATGCGGCCTGTGGTTAACCTCAGGTATCCCCTCCGTTCGCGCACCGACCATAGTTCGTTTACGGGGTTGTGGTTCCATTGCCAAACCAATGGAAGGTCGGCCTCCCTTCTTTTGCGTTTAAAATTGTCGGAGGCCACAATGCCGGGCGAAAGTCCTTTGCTTGCAGGTAAATCCAGCTCATCGGGCACAACACCATCGATTCCGATAACCGGCCAGCCATCTTCCCATTTCACAGGCGCCAAATAAGGAATTCGACCTACTGAGCCATTATCGCGAAAAAGAAATGCATACCAATCTCCTTCGGGAGTGTCGATAATTCCTCCCTGAGCAATACCTCTGTCGCGCAGAGCCAGTTTGCCTTCGTACGGACCGTTAATATTATCGGCACGGTGAATGATAACTTTTCTCATTCCTCCACGCACCCATGTAATGTTGAAAAGATAGTACATGTCGTTCACCTTAAAAAGTTGAGACCCTTCGGCCGGGAGCATTATATTATCTCCTGCCGGAGCACTTGCATTTTCGATGATTACACGCTCGGAATCGGGCTTAACGCCACTCAGGTCGCTTTCGAGTTCATACAGGCTGATTCGCCCCACTCCTGCAATAAGGTACACTTTTCCATCCTCGTCGAAAAACAGGGAATGGTCGTGAATAGAAGGTGAAAAAGTGATTTCCTCCCAGGGTTCTTTTTCGATATCGTGTGTAGTAAAAATATGCGTTTTTCCCGAAGTTGCAGAAAAGGTAGAAGCATAGAAAATCCCGTTGTGATATCGAAGACTGGGTGCCCACGAGCCTCGCCCATAAGCAGATTGTCCGTTTTTAAGGTTCATGCTCTCGTTACTCACGAGTGTATTATACGCATAACTTACTATTTCCCAATTTACCAAATCGGTCGATTTCATAATGGGTAAGCCCGGAGCCATGTGCATGGTGGTACTTGCGGTGTAGTATGTATCGCCTACACGTATCATGGACACATCAGGCACATCGGCCCAAATAATCGGGTTTTGGGCTTTTTGTTGTGCATAAACAATTACGTTGTTTATGAATACAATCATCAAAATAAGGCAAATGTGTTTAATCTTCATTGTATTTAGTTTTATTTTACAGCAATTGAAAGTACCGTGACCGACTGAGGCTGAACAGTTAGCGATATATTATTTCCCGATACGCTTGCATTGATCGCTTTAGGCGATACATTATCAGGATTTTCATAAGTGTTAACCGCATCGATTGTGGAAGCATAAAGCGTTTCGGCCGATACATTTTCGATGGAATATCCTTCAAAAGGAAGAGCAAGCGAAGCGGTATTATTTGGATCCACATTGGTAATTGCCACGTAAATTTTCCCGTCTTTACCTTTAGCAGCTATGGCATCGATACGCGGAAGCTCTATGTTCCCAAAGCTATATTTTCCTGCATCGAAATCGACGGCAAGCCTAGTCGCACCCTGAAATGGAACATACATACGAAAAATATGATAGGTTGGAGTCAGTACCATTTTTTCATCCTCAGTATGAATTACTGACTGTAATACGTTGACCATTTGGGCAATATTGGCTCCATGTACCCTCTCGGCATGACGCATGAATATATTGAAATTCAGGGCGGCAATTACCGCATCACGTTGCGAATTTTGCTGAATCAGAAAACCGGGATCTGTTCCCTCGGTGGGCGCCAGCCAGCTGCCCCATTCTGAAACCAGTATTGATACTTCCGTGTCGGGATCATATTTATCCATTATGGCCCGGTTATTGGCAATGTATTGATCCATTTCAAGTGCTTCTTCAATAACTTCGGCATATTGCTGCTCATTAAAACCTGTAGCGGGAATAAGCGGTGGCCAGCCACCACGTGTATAGTTGTGAATAGCAAGTCCATGTATATCCCAGGTCCATGTACGGTCTGCCCATGCCTCCATAATAGCTTCTGTATAACCAAAACTGTACTCGTCATACGAATCAGGCCCAACAGCTACAAATTGCGTGTTTACATTTGGGTTGTAATTGCTGGTAAAGGTTAAATGCCTTTTAAGTTCGGTAATATATTCCTCAGGCGTAAAAGGGCCTCCACATCCCCATGACTCATTGCCGATTCCCCAGAAAAGAACTTCGTATGGTTCAGAATTGCCATTGCGTGCTCTTTCATCTCCAAGGGCAGTCCCTGTTGAAGTAAGATATTCCAACCAATCCGATGCGCCTTTCACAGTTCCTGAGCCCACATTGGCTGAAATAAATGCATCAGAACCAATCTGAGATAGAAAGTCAAAAAACTCGTGCGAACCAAAAGTATTTGGCTCAACAGCTCCCCCCCAACTTACATTTATCCTGGTTTTTCTTTCCTCTGGTGTACCAATTCCTTCACGCCAATGGTACCTGTCGGCAAAACAACCGCCCGGCCACCTTACATTGGGTACTTTAATTTCTTTCAGAGCCTCAACAACATCGTTGCGTATACCCCTTGTGTTGGGTATGTCGGAGTCGGGGCCAACCCATATACCGCCATAAATACCAAAGCCTAAATGTTCGGTAAAGTGTCCGAAAATGTGACGATTGATCTCCGGACCGGTTTGTGCGGGATCGATAGTAATTTTTACTGTGCCCGAAACTTGCTCTTTTTCGGAACACATATTAAATAAAAATATTAAAGCGAAGATGCTTGTTACAGCAAATATCTTTCTTAGGTAAAGGAACTGTTTCATAATAAGTTATTTTATTTGATTCTTAATTTTTCATTTCTAGTTATCGTTTTCAATTCTTATTACAGATAGCGACATAGCAGGTGCGATGTAATCAAACTTTTCTTCAATATTGATTTCGGAAACCAGCAGCACTATTTTTTTCCTTAAAGTTATGAAATTATAATATTAATAGTGTCCTGTCACAACAACTTTTTGAAACCCGAGTGTTCTGTTCCCTATAATATACACACCTGCAGAAAGACCTTCTATCGCATTCTTCCTCATTACATTTGATTTCACCACTATTCCCACTATGGAATACACATC
>SKHV01000366.1 GCA_007116765.1 Prolixibacteraceae bacterium
GTATCACGCTGATATTCATACTTTTGCATAAATAAGCGAATGGTCTGGCGTGGTTTCACTCTGTCAACGGTTAAAAGGACAATGCGAAAAAAAGGGTTTTTAGAGATGCCCTATAAAAACAGAAAGTTGTGGTTGCCAAATTATATGGCATCCATTACACCAGAAGGGGGAATTGTATCGACAGTAGATGAAGTTATGATATTTCTAAAAGCTTTTTTTAATGGAGTGTTTTTCTCGAAAGAAAAGATTGAAGAGTTAAAAGAATGGAATTTGCTTTTTCCTCCTCCGGGCTTATTTTATTTTGGTATTGGTTTGGAAAAATTCTGGATTCCGTGGTTTTATTCGCCCTTCAAGCCACTAGGAGAAGTTCTTGGCTTTTGGGGACAAACAGGCTCGTTTGCATTTTATAGTCCCAAAGCAAATTTGTTTTTTTGTGGTACTACAAACCAAATTGATGGCACAGGGCATAGGCTTGCATCTGAATTAATTTTGAAGGTCATAAAATCGGCAATTTGAATGGCAAGTTTCTAAATTTATTTATCCAGAAGAACATTCTAACAAATTCCGCATGGAAAGTTATGGAGGGAAATCACTATCTTTTTCTGACCAATCTGGAAGAAACTGCTCAAATAATAAAAGGTTTTCTTGAAACGAATTTTGATTAGTTTTTTTGAACAGTCTTAATTCAAATATGCATTATGCCTCCCTTTTGCTGTAGCGATAAATCAATACTCCCAGCCACAAAACATGCACTAACAATGCGATGCAAATTACAAGAGGGGAGAGAGGTGTTTTAATAATCAGGGTAACCCAACCCGTAGGGTTTTATCCACCAGAAAGTTCATTTGATTCGTTTTTTCGCTTATCAACAAATACCGTGTGTTGCCTGTTAATCATACAGCAATAATTAGAATTGAACTGTTTTGAGTTTTATCATTATGTTGTAAGTGTTATTTTTATGAAAAAAACCACCTTCAAAATATCGGGAATGGATTGCCCCTCGGAAGAGCAGATGATAAGGATGAAACTGGCAGAACAGGCTAACATTCGTTCCTTGGATTTTGATATTCCCGGCAGAAGGCTAACGGTATATCATACAGACGATTATCAACAAATACACCGTGAGCTCGATAGCCTGAAATTAGGAACTTCATTGGTAGATAGTGTGCCGCATAAGGGTAGTATTTCCGATAATTCAAACACTAAGCTCGAAAGAAAAATTTTATGGTATGTTTTGCTCATAAATTTTGCATTTTTTGTGATTGAACTTACTACGGGCTTTATATCAGGTTCGATGGGGCTTGTGGCCGACAGCCTGGATATGCTTGCCGACAGTATTGTGTATGCACTGGCTCTTTTTGCTGTTGGAGGTACACTGACTCTGAAAAAAAATATTGCAAAAGCGGCAGGGTATTTTCAACTGCTTCTTGCTATGCTGGGGTTTAGCGAAGTAATCAGGCGTTTTATCCGCATTGACGAAGTTCCTGACTTTAAAACAATGATTATCGTTTCGGTTCTTGCCTTATTTGCGAACGTATATTGCCTGTTTTTGTTAAGAAAGAGCAAGAGCAAGGAAGCCCACATGCAGGCTACCATGATATTTACATCGAACGATATCGTTATTAATTTGGGGGTCATTCTTGCCGGTGTGCTCGTATTCATTACCAATACAAAATATCCCGACTTGATTGTTGGAACCGCTGTGTTTTTCATTGTTGCACGCGGTGCAATTAAAATACTGAAGTTGTCAAAATAACCCATTCTTCGATTTAATGATGAATTTGTACATAAAAAATATGGTCTGCAATCGCTGCATAATGGTAGTGAAAAACGAAATGGAAAAACTCGGGTTTCAACCCTTGAATATTTCATTGGGCAAAGTTGAATTAGGCAGAGAATTGAATGAAAATGAAAAGCAGAGGCTGGGTAAGCATTTGAAAACTTTCGGTTTCGAGATAATTGACAGCAAAAAGAGCCAACTAATTGGACAAATCAAATCTTACATTATTGAACTGGTACATCATCAGAACAGTAGTTTAAAAATAAATTTATCGGAATATCTAAGTGTGAATATGCAGCACGACTACACCTACCTTTCCAACTTGTTTTCCGAAGTGGAAGGCACAACCATTGAAAAGTACTTTATTGCTCAAAAAATTGAAAAGGTGAAAGAACTTTTAGTGTACGATGAGCTTACGCTGAGCGAAATTGCTTATCATCTAAATTATTCAAGTGCAGCTTACCTGAGCAGTCAATTCAAAAAAGTTACCGGTCTTACCCCAAGTCATTTTAAACGCATTAAAGAAGACAAACGCAAGCCGCTCGATAAGGTGTAAATCCTATAATTCTTTTCAAAAATTTCATAATGCTTTTTGCTTGTAAAGGGGCGACCTTTGTTTCATAATTTCAAAAGAGTATAACATGACATCAAAAATTGATGAAATTCCGAATTTGCCTACAGTCACAAATACTTTTCCGGTTATGGAAATGACCTGTGCCTCGTGTGCCGTGAGCGTTGAAAGCATTCTGAAGGCACATCCGGGGATTTTGAATGCAAGTGTAAATTATGCTACAGCAAAAGTTGCTGTGGAGTATATTCCGCTTTCAATCCAGCCTGCCGAAATGCGTAAAGTAGTTCAACGTGCGGGTTACGATTTGTTAATAGAAGAAAACAATTCGGAAGGTCTTAGTGCAGAAAATCATCAACAGATAAAATATGACAAACTCAAAAAGAAGACCATTTGGGCACTTGCACTATCGGCTCCGGTAGTAGTTGTGGGAATGTTTTTCATGAAAATGCCTTATGCTAACGAAATTATGTGGGTATTAAGTACACCAGTTGTGTTATGGCTTGGGCGCGATTTTTATATCAATGCATGGAAGCAGGCTAGGCACCGCACAGCAAATATGGATACCCTGGTTGCTTTGAGTACCGGGGTAGCCTACATTTTCAGTGTTTTCAATACCTTGGTTCCGCAATTTTGGCATAACCGCGGTTTGCATGCCCATGTTTATTTCGAAGCGGCGGCCGTAATTATTGCATTCATTTTATTGGGTAAGCTTTTAGAGGAAAAAGCGAAAGGAAATACTTCATCGGCATTAAAAAAACTCATGGGCTTACAACCCAAAATGCTTACTGTAATTGGCGAAGGTGAAATTCAATCGCAGATTCCTATTGAAAATGTAGAAATTGGAAACATTATTTTAGTAAAACCGGGCGAGAAAATTGCAGTAGACGGAACGGTAAGCGAGGGAAATTCGTACGTTGACGAAAGCATGTTGAGCGGTGAGCCTGTCCCGGTGCTGAAAAGGGAAAAGGATAAAGTGTATGCCGGTACCATTAATCAAAAAGGGAGCTTTCGCTTTCGTGCCGATAAGGTGGGCAGCGACACCATGCTTGCCCACATTATCAAAGCGGTGCAGGATGCTCAGGGAAGCAAAGCGCCGGTTCAAAAGCTTGTCGATAAAATTGCGGCTATTTTTGTTCCGATAGTGATCGCTATTGCTATCGTTTCGTTTATTGTTTGGAATATTTTTGGCGGCGAAAACGCTTTTACCCAAGGCTTATTGGCGCTAATCACGGTTTTGGTAATAGCATGCCCATGTGCATTAGGACTGGCAACCCCCACGGCCATTATGGTTGGTGTGGGTAAAGGTGCCGAAAAAGGGATTCTTATAAAAGATGCCGAAAGCCTTGAGTTGGCTAAGAAGGTGAACGCAGTAATTCTCGATAAAACCGGTACGATAACCGAAGGAAAACCTGTAGTTACGAATGAATTATGGGCTGATGAAAACCCGCAGTTGAAACAGGCTCTGTTCAGCATTGAAAAGCAATCGGAACACCCGCTGGCTGATGCAGTTGTGGCACATTTGAACAAGCAAAAACAAGTTCAGGTAACTCACTTTGAAAGCATTACCGGTAAAGGCGCAAAGGCAATTGTCAACAGTGAAGCTTATTTTATTGGAAACGAACGACTGATAGAAGAAA
>SKHV01000216.1 GCA_007116765.1 Prolixibacteraceae bacterium
TGGGCCTAATATCGAGTGCTTGCTGGCTCGAGTTTTTATTCCCATCGGCAAAACCATGGTTAAAACCCGAAACAAAAACATGCTGCCCAAGCCCCGAGCCGTTACCCATGGTTACAGGGCCAATTACCACGGCACCAATGCCAATACGCACGCGGTCGCCCATTACCACATCGCCCGAACCGTTGTTGATGGTGCAAAAATCTTCGATGGTGGTCAGTGCCCCAATTTCGAAGCGGTTCCATGGAAAAACATCCACACGCGACCTGCGCCTGATGGTAGAACCTTTGCCCCTTTTGTGGAAAAAAGGGTTCACCAACCAACGCACCCATAAACGCGGACGCGGGTTGCGTTTTGGTGAGATGCTCCAAAGAACCAATGCTTTAATCTTCTGGTTCGATTTAAGTTTTTGCTTAATTCCCATGCTGTTTGTTTTAAACGGTTATACCCTTCTCGCTTGCAACTATTTTGATATACTTGTATATCTCGTTCACATTATTTTCCCAACTGTGGCTGGTTCCATAAGCCCTGCGTTGCTTCTCCAAGGCTTCGTTGTTTTCGGCCAAAGCTTTTTCGACCAAAGCCACATAATCTTCCTTGCTTGTACCCAAATAAGTATAGTCTTTAAAGTATTCCATGGCTTTTGTGGCCGAGGCCAGCGTGGGTTTTCCCATGGCAAGGTACTCGTCAATTTTGCGCGGATAGTTCCCAATAGTGGCATCGTTGATCAATTGCGGGTTCATGGCCACATCGAAACCCTGTATGTAGTTGGGCAACACCGATGAATCGCGGCTTCCAAAGAAATAAACATTTGGCAATTTGTGCAGTGACGATGCCTTGAACTGCTCGTCCTCGGGGCCAACCAGCACAATGCTCCAGTTTGGCCGCTCGCGTGCCATGTATTCAATTATTTCGATGCTCAAGCGGCGCGACGACAAATAACCAACATAGCCTATAATTGGCTTGGTAATTTCTTTCAGGTCGGTGGGCACTTCAATTTGCCGTAATTCATTGTTGAACAACGAAGTATCGCAGCCTTGGCCCACCATGTACGAATGCGGGTTGAATTGAGCGCCATATTCGGCATAAAGTGTTGAATTATTGACAACAACATCGGTATTTTGAATCAATTTCGGCTCAATGCGTACGCCATGTTTCCTCCAGTATGGGTTTTTGGTCAGGTAGTCGCGCATGTAGTACACCGAAACTAAAGGTTTCAACAACTCTTTAAGGTGTAGCCCCAAAAACATCGAGCTGTCGTTAAAAAGTATTACATTTTTAAAGCCCAATCGTTGAATGGCCGATTGGATATCGGAGGCAAATTTCTTTGCATTGCGGCGGTTAACAAAATCGAACAAGGCCGGGCTTTTCATCCAGTTAATCGATTCAATCAGCGTTTTTGGATACAAGTTCCAAAGGTTATCATCCAACTCCACCAAGTCGGGTTCATTACCCTTTTTAACCCGAAGCCGTTTTTTGATTTTTTCGGTATGCCGCTCTTTCCATCTCGAAATCCGGTCGAGGGGCGAGTTCACATACAAAACACGGTTGTTTTTGGCCATTTCTACAGCAATGTTCTTGCAATTGCTGCCAATCTCAATATCCCAGGGCTGAATGCCCACTATCACAATGTCTTTTCCCTTCATGCTTATTTCGAATTATCAAGTTCGGCAACAACATCTTGGTAAAGCTTCAGATAATTTTCGGCCATTATTTTCCACGAAAAATTACTGGCTCGTTCAATGCCCTTTTCGATAAGTTGCCTACGAAGCTCCTCATTGTTAAGTATTTTTTCAATAGCAGCTTTTATTTCATTGCTGTTGGCCGGGTTTACCAACAGGGCAGCATCGCCGGCCACTTCGGGCATCGATGAGGTGTTTGAGGTGATGACCGGCACACCGCAGGCCATGCCTTCCAAAATGGGAATGCCAAAACTTTCGCGCAGCGAAGGATATAGGAAAATGGTGCATTGCGAAATGATGGCCGGCAAGTCGGTATTCACCACATAGCCTGTAAGGTGAATGTCGGGCCGCATATTGGGTTGGCCAATTTCATTTAGAATTGATTGCAGTGCCGATTCCTCATAGTCGAGCATCACCAGTTTGTATTTTACAGCACTGGTTTCATTGAATTCGGCAAAAGCTTTCAGCACATTGGGCGTGTTTTTCTTGGGATCGGTGTTGCCCAAAAAGAACATGAAACGTTCGGGCAATTGGTATTTTTCCTTCGCTGTTTGAAGGGTTTTGGTATCGGTAATTTTCTTGAAGTGTTCGCCAACGCCGTTATAAACGGTTATTAGCTTTTTGGTGTCGAGATTGAAAAAATCGGCAATGCGCTGTTTTTCGAAATTGGAAACAGTAGTAATCCTTAAACTTTTACGCACAACCGGAGGCACAACCCACCTTCGATAAACATTGCCCAGTTTTTGGTACCAGGTGCCGCCTTTTTTGAAAAGCATAATGCTTTCCATGTAAATTATATCGTGCAAAATGGTGAGCAAAGGAACTTTAGAAAATACAGGCCCGGTGTTGCTGGTACAATGCAAAAGTTGGCAACCTTCTTTTTTTGCAGCGCGGGGCAAAGCAAATTGCTCCCATGTGGGGTAAGGTCCACCGCTCAGTTCCACTATTTTGAAATTGGGCACGGAAGGTATGCACCCCCTGTCTTCGTCGGGCTTCACAAAAATGACGTACTCGTTTTTTTTATCGATAAGTTGCAGGTTCTTGATCAGTTCAAGCGCAACCATGTCCATTCCGTGTTTTTTCTTGCGAAACAAGCGTTGTCCTTCTATTCCTATGCGCATACTTTGTTTTTTTTTCAATTTACAAAACATATTTACACCAATAGCAGCGAGCTTTAAATTATTTTAAAATTTTTGCTTTGTTTTTTGGTGAAAAATCGGAAATTGTAAGATATAAAAGTAAAATCCATGAACCATCAACGAGTAATTTGGGCCGCTGCACGCTTGGCACTCGAAAGCAGCCAAAAAAAGAACCGGCGCAACGGTTCAAGCGGCATCCGCTACTGGGCCAGCTTCGAAAAGGCATTGGGCTTATTTGTTTGGCTATTGCGTATTGCAGGTCTGCATAAAAAGGGAATTCAAAATGCCATAAACATCAAATGCGAACATCATTCAGTTGCTTTTGACAGTTTGCCTGAAGCATTTCACAAGTTTCGTATTTTGCACCTTACCGATTTGCATATCGACGGAAACCCGCTAATGCTTGACCCCTTGCTTAAACAAATCTCGAAACTTGAATACGACATTTGCCTGATTACCGGCGATTTCAGGTTTGGGACCCATGGCAGTATTGCCGGGGTGATAGAACCACTTAAAACACTGATTGAGAATATCAAAGCACCTTTTGGTATTCACGCAACATTGGGCAACCACGATTCGCAGGCAATGGTTCCCGTTTTCGAGGAAATGGGCATTAACATGCTGGTAAACGAATCGGTAAAAATCAAAAAAGACGGTGATGAAATTGTGCTAACCGGTATCGACGATGTGCATTATTATTACACCGACAATGCCATACATGCCATGGAGCAATCGCCCGAAGGCTTTAAAATTGCTCTTGTGCACTCGCCCGAAATGTTCGATGTGGCAGCCGACAACCATTATAGCTTGTATTTGTGCGGGCACACCCATGCCGGACAAATATGTTTACCGGGCGGTAAACCAGTTTTCAAACACCTTTACACCGGGAAGAACCTCACCAAGGGTTTTTGGAAACTAAACGGGCTTACCGGCTACACCAGTGCAGGTTGTGGTACGTCGGGCATCCCAATCCGGTTCAATTGCGAGGGCGAAATAACCTTGTTTACATTGTTAAACTGACCTGATTTACGCTGAACTTTGCTTCCAGGGCAACCGCATTTAAAACTACTATCGATAAAATAATACTTAAAAAGATTTTATAAGGAAGCTCCACTTTCCCGCCATTTGCGGGGCAGGCTGTGCCTCGCGGTCGAAATAA
>SKHV01000471.1 GCA_007116765.1 Prolixibacteraceae bacterium
ATGCAAAACATCAATCTCAACAAAGGCCTCATCGTTCTTGGCGGACTCAAAAACGGAGGTAAAACCAGGTTTGCACTTCAATTGGCCAACCAGCTGGCACAGAAAGAAAAAGTACTCTATTTGAGTTATCAGGATTATCCGGAAAAACTTTATGCCACGCTACAAAGAATGGGGTGCGAACTAAGCGAAAAACTGAAAATCCGTTCAAACCTGGCCTATTATGGCGCCGGGTTCTTCATTCAGGTTCTGCAGCTCATCAAACAAAAGGGCTTTACCACCCTTGTTCTTGACGACATGGAGTGTTTAAACCAATTCAGAGATTTTGATTCGTACGATTCATTAGAGGAAGATAATACTGATCCCCTGCATTTTATCGCTGATTTAATGGACATCAGGATAATCGTATTGGTGAATATTATAAATGATCTGTGGAATGAAGCAACACCTTTTCCAAAACTGAGGAATTTTGTTTATTGCCGGAATTTGGCAATGGATGCAAAACAGGTATTCGCTTTGTATTACCCTTATCAAATGGGTATCCAGAAGGACTTAGATGGTAACTCCACGCAAAACCGTATTGAATTGCATTGCTTAAAAAATGATCTGCACATTGATCAGGTATATGAGTTTGACAATGATTCGCTGAGGATTTTTCCGGTATAACAAGTGAGTTTTATCAATAAACATATCACTGTGCCATATTTTGTCACACCTATTATTTATCTTTGGAATAATTAATCATTAAACCAAAGCATCATGGCAAAAAGAGAGGCAATTACACGGTATCATGCAATTATAAATAAGGTAAGAACCCATACAGCGAGTCTTAAAGAGATAAAGGCGCACGTTGAGAAATATTTTGAAGCCAACGATCTTGACCTTAAATTTTCAATACGTACTTTTCGCCGCGATCTGATAGAGATTGCATCGTTATATAATATTGAAATCAAATACAACAATTACAAACGTGGATACGAAATTGTACACGAAGATGATACCAATTCAACCGACCATATTTTAGAGGCTTTTGACATTTTTAATGCATTGAATATTCAGGAAAGCTTATCGGGATTTATTCATTTTGAAAACCGGAAACCCAAGGGAACTGAGAACATTCATGGCATTTTACATGCTATCAAAAACCGGCAAGAGATAGAGTTTTTGTACCAAAGTTTTTGGAAGGACACATCCGAAAACAGAAGAATCAGGCCCTTGGCGCTTAAAGAATTTAAAAATCGCTGGTACATCGTATCAGAAGACACCAAAGATTCTAAAATAAAAACTTTTGGTCTAGACCGATTGTCTAATTTGTGTATCATCCGGAAGAAATTTTCGTATCCCAAAGACTTCAACATAAAAGAACACTACAAACACAGCTTTGGAATTATTACACCCGACGACCAGAAGTCTGAAGAGGTAATCCTTTCGTTTCACCCGCACAAGGGCAAATATATAAAATCACTGCCCTTGCATGAATCCCAAAAAGTATTGGCAGACAACGAGAACGAATTCCGGGTACAGATCAACGTTTATGTCACGCTTGATTTTATCATGGAAATCCTGTCGCACGGCGACCAGGTTACTGTTGTCCGGCCGGCTTCACTTGTCAATACGATAAAGGATACATTGATTAGAAATTTAAAGAATTACAATTGATACCTTTTATAAATTAAAAATCAATGCATCTTTTAAATTCCCAATAATTCTATTTGCTTATAAAGTTTTATAAGAATATAATAAATTTCTATATCCAGGCTGACTTCTTTTGGCACACCCTTGTAATAGCTTTATAATGAACTTAATTAAAGCAAAATGATGATTTATTTACTAAACCGGAAACAACATGAAACCCGAAAGAAAAAAATCAAAGCCGTTAAATCCCAAAATTTTGAGGAAGCGGCACATCTTCGGGAGAAGGAGAAAATGATCACAAATCGCATTCGGAAAATTCGTGAAGAAAAAATCATGTACCGAAAAAAGGCGCGATGCTCTCCCTGGGTTAAAGAATACAGCATAAAAGCTTGTTTTGTGCAGCCGGCCGTTGGCGAGCTCCCCGTTCGTATTGAGTTTTATCCTTACGCAACATGGTTAAACATTTACCTTATAGCCACAATTAACGAGTTGAAACGAATTGAATACTTATGGAAACATATGAAATTCAAACAAAAATCAAAAACAAAAAACATCATCGAATTGGCCAGCGAATACCATTTGATTGATCTAATATTTCAGTATTTAGAGTGTAAGCATGGTATTTTCACTATTGACCGTAACCAAATTCACTCTTATTTGGAGAGTAACCCGATATTTAATTTAATAACATTACATCCAAAAGAAAGACAAAATTTCACAATAGACGATGCGGATGCTAATATCCGTTCCTGTTATTCATACGATGACAATCAGAACATTAACGGCTTTTACAAGAGATTTAGCTATGATCTTCCATTTAAATGTAGTTTGACACAAAACGATGGCCAAGTAATCATTACATCCTCACTTTTCTCCATTTACATTAAAGTGAATTTCGATTTTGATGCTTATACACTCCCGTTTGAATATGCAAAATATTATCTTGGTTTTAAAAAGAGCAGCGGACGAAAGGTGCATTTCCACATCATGTATCAATTAAAATGGAGAATGGCATTGCCCTGGAACTGGAAATACAAAAAAAAGCTAAGAAAATTACAAAAAGCAATTGAAGAAGATATCAGTGCTGATCATTATTTCAAAACAATTGATTGGAAACAAATGCGTATGCAAGCAGTAATAACCGAGAATATTATTCAATCTTCAAAAACCGGATTAAATGAACTTTCTAGTGGAAGTATTTTTATCTAAAGATTTGTCGAATAGCTTGAGATGTAATATTGGATTGCTGGAAAAATGGTATCAGATCGCGGAGTAAGCACAAGGTGCGGAGCACCGAAATATTTGTAGCACATCATACATGTAGAAACGCAAAGGTGCGGAGCACCGAAACATCCCATTAAATTTAAATATTACGGTGCGCTGTACCTTCAACTCCAATACATATGCAAATACCTACAATATTATCGCGACCCTACCGCTAAGGTAAAAAATGCACGCTATTCTCTCAAATAAGAGGATTTGACTTGTGGTGGAAGTGCATTTTATTAAAGAAAAGTAGCAGCCTGGCTGGCTTGAAGACAAGATGCTTGTCTAAAAATATGCTGTTGCTAGCCGAAAAAGAGTTTGCTAAAATATTTTCCACACCAGAAAGTTGAATTGATCCTTCAAAACTCCCGAAACGAAAGTTCAGCGCAGCTAATTGCCACCGCAAAAACACATCATTTTATGTTAAGGATTGCTTTCGTTTGCTTAATCAAAAATAGTAAAAATATTTGTACAAAAAAATATGTTCTTTTACGTGTTCATGTTATTGCTCACACCAAAATTAATCTCTTTGATTTTTGACGAACACGACATCTAACTATATCTAAAAGCATATAACTTATTAATAAAACCTATTTTTATATTTTTTTGCATATAATTTCATACCTTTATCGTAAATTATACCTAAAAGCATATAATGAAGCAATTGGCAGAATTTGTAAAAGAACGCAGGAAAGAGGTCAATCTTTCGCAAGAAGAATTTGCAGAGCGTGCAGGAGTTGCGCTAACTGTTATTCGCAAAATTGAACAAGGTAAAACCAATTTGAATTTGGATAAAGTGAACCAAGTTTTAAAAATGTTTGGACATGAATTAGCCCCGGTTGATAGTAAAGACATCATGAAATGAGACAGGGTAAAGTATTTTATAAAAACAAACTTGCTGGCATTATTACTGAATCGAATGAAGGAGAATATATTTTTAAAAAAAAAAAAAAATATGTACAATATTATCCCAATGATTTTATCACATTCACAATGCCCGTAAGTCATAAACCTTATATTGACAATCGTCTGTTTCCATTTTTCGAAGGACTTATCCCCGAAGGA
>SKHV01000165.1 GCA_007116765.1 Prolixibacteraceae bacterium
ACTTTTTCTCTTTTGGAGCAACCAGTATAAATATTGGATTAAAAATAGTGCTTCACTAAAAACTAAAGCTTTTGCCTGTTATTAAAAATGATTTTTTTGCTTCCGGTACAAGTCCTGATAAGCCCACATCCACAGCTATTCAGACTCTTATGCCCGTTAAACTGTTGTCGGTTTCCCTTGATGGTTTTATTGCTCTTTCAACTGATTATAAGCAAATTGATGTTTTTATACAAAAGCTGTTAAGCAGTGCTTTTGAGAGGGAGAAAGAAAAAGGGATGATGCATATTTCATTAGAAGCTCCAGGCAGGTATGAGAATTTTATTAGTAAATTTCCCGGACTTGAAAATCGAATTCAGCATTACCACACAGCAAGTTATTTGGGGATTACACCTACACAATTGAGCCGGATAAGGAAGAAGGATAAGACCCATCAACAAATGTAATGCATAGTTAGTCCCTAAAAACAGTAAAGATAAGCTTTATAAAGCAGTGAAAAACAATAAAACCAAACCAATATTTGAGTTCGTTTTTAACGACATGATTGTGGTGGGGATTATCTGGAAATCATTCTTTAAAAAGAATCCAGAGCAGTTTAAGGGAGTACTAAATAAATACAAGCAGGCAGGCATCCATAAGCATGTAATCAAAAGCATTGGGTAAATAGTTAATTATTTTATTAATTATGAAGAAAATTTGCAAGTTGGATTAAGGTTTTATCAATTCTTCGTAGGCTGCTTCCATCATCAGAAAAAAGGCTTGTCCTTCGGTTGAGCTGGTAGATACTGAATACGAAGGAGGCCCCGGTATTCCTTTCACAAAGCCAAACTCGTCAACTTGCTTATACACTGCTTCTCTCATTTGCTTTCCTTTTTCAAGATACTTTTTGTCTAACCAACCCTGTTTGGTCCCTTTAAAAATTACATAAGCTAAGCGTTCAGCAAGACTGGTTTCAACAAAGGTAGAATCATCATCAATAGTGTCGTGAAAAAGATAATCGTTACGCATATACGATAGGCAGCCTTCCAGATGCTCATTTACAGCCTTTATCAGTTCATTTCGTTGAGTATTATAGTTAGGAGGCAAGTATTCTATTAGTTTGACCTTTCCATGAATTGCATGCCCATTTGCTAATCCCCATAATTTTGGATTGGATACTAATCCTGTGGCATCGCTCCATCGATAAGCATAAAGCCGTTTGTCGCTATTCCATAGCTTTTGTCTTATTCCGTTTAGTTGTTTCAAGGCTTCTTCTGGATAGCCAGCATAGGCGAAAAATGGAGGAGCCATATACATTGAATCGGACCATAATTCAGGCCCATGATGGGAGTGGTATAAAATACCTGCATCTGACTTTGGTGCTTCGTTGAAAAAATAGTGCAACATTTTGTTGGCTGCTTCTTTCATATTTGGCTCATTAAGAAGTTCCGAAGTTTTAAGCACTGCTTCACCCGGAGTAGCAGAATCGGTTATTCCATTAGCCACACCTAACACCGCAAGCCTCCCATCGCTGTCCTGTCTTACAACTGCTTCTTTGGCCATAAGAATCATCATGTTTTCATCACCGATTTCCACAAAGGCTTGTGTGGCGATGCCATGTTCCCAGTTTTGTTTTTGGGTTGTTAGCATAGCCATCATTACTTTTCTACGTAAAGGAGAATAAAAATCCTTAGCAAGCTCATGCTTCTCATTTTTACATGATAGAAAAACTGAAGGCATTGTAATCAGGCCTCCTAAAATTCCTGTTTTTAATAAAAAATCTCGTCTAATCATATTGTAAATTTTTAAAAAAACACCTGAAAACTAAGACATTTATGGTTTTTACCCAAAATATGAAGTTAGCTTATAAGTTATAAATAAAAAAAGTACAACTACACACTAACTTTATTTTTTGTTGTCTTATGTTTTCAGGATGTTCCTCAGTTTGTTAATAACTGATCTTCATAATAGTTCATAGTTTAATTCTCTGCAGGCTTGAAAACCCACACCCAGCCGGGACTCCATGCTACAGGAGTGTTAAAAAGCACTAATCTATTTTCTGATAATTCAAGAATTCTATAATTTTTTGCTCCGTCAACATGTACTCCGCCACCCTCAACTCCAAGAATATTGGCCTCTCCAGTTATTCTGAGTTCGGTAAAATCAGAATTAAATGTCCAGCTTGTATTTCCAATAGGTTCTGCATCGGGCGACGCATAATAGGTGAAATTTGGTTTGCCAATTAGGTCAAAAACCATACTTCCGTTTTCATCTGAGGGGCCTTCGTCAGGTTGCCACCAGAAAGCTGAAGGACTTATATCAGTCATATACCACCAGCGCGTAATGTCTGATTTGTCAAATACCCATGTTTTACTACCATCACCCAGCAAGTAACTCCATTGTTCAGGTACTTCATTGTCGAGGTTGTTAATTTCAACGTCGATGGTTTTTGTATGGTATTCAACATGATTCATATTATCATCTTTTATGTATCCCGAAGAAATTACATATTTAAATGTCTGGGTACCTGCAATTGGATAAAGTACATCAATGGCATCGCTGTATCCTTTGCCAATAGTATAATCCCAGTATCCAGTAACTCCCGGAGTGTTAAGTTTTAATGTGAAAAGGTTGCTGCCGGGAGCAGAGTATTCTACCAATAATTCAATTTCATCGGGATGGTATGAGTTGATTAGTAAATCCCGATCTTCAATTGGGGAGCACGCTACTATTAAGAGAGTTGTAGCAGCGATAATAATTTTCATTTCTTTAATTATTTTCATCTTTCTGTTGTTAAAAGTTAATAAGAAAAAACTTTTATAACTCAGGAGCTTTAAAATGATATGTTTCTCCTTTGTCATTTTTTGATGTAATAGACTACCATCCGGGGTTTTGAGTATAAACTCCATTTGAAAGTCGGATTTCCGATTCAGGAATAGGTAACAATCCTTTTATTTCAGCTCTATAAGTTACAGAATGAAGGCCTTCAACTCCATTATTTATAACTGGCGCAGGCTTATCGAAATAGTTGTTGGCACTATTTGAAACAT
Source organism: Prolixibacteraceae bacterium (assembly GCA_007116765.1). Taxonomy (GTDB): domain Bacteria; phylum Bacteroidota; class Bacteroidia; order Bacteroidales; family Prolixibacteraceae; genus Roseimarinus. The sequence goes on from SKHV01000165.1 coordinate 3,027, forward strand.
CACCCCATCGTACTAAATCGAACCATCTGATACCTTCAAAAGCAAATTCGTATTTACGTTCTAGCTTCAATGCATTTAGTGAATAAGATACCGGTTCAAGCCCCGATCTTGCTCTAACGGCATTTAGTCCATCGGCTGTTTCGCTTAGCTCGGAATGCATCAACAATACATCGGCATAGCGCAGGTAATAGAAATCCTGAGCTGACCAAAGCATGTAGCTGTCACTAGTACTTCCGGGACCGTACATATAATAAAACATGCCTTTCACACCCTCTTCGCCGTCATGGCGTAATTGAATATACTTCTTGTTGATTAATTCTGTTTGTCGTACACCATTATTCGCATCCGGATTATAATTTTCTACTCCTTCATCTTCTTTATTTAAATCCAGAATAGATCCTCTCTTGCGAGTATCTTCGTTAGGCCATTCATTATAAAAATTAGGGTTAATTGAACCCCAGCCCCAGCCCTGACCATAAGGGCCAACATCCTGACCTCGTACTGAAAAGAACAATACTGCCCAGTTGCGGTATTTTGTATTACTCCAGTCGGCAAAGGCGTATCTTTTGGCAAACATTACTTCGGTATTGCCTGTGCCGATAGTTGAGTTAGGTCCATCCTGCCCGACCCATTCAAGGCCTTCAGCATCAGCCCAAGGAAGTACTACATCATTCGCGCTCTTATTTATATTAGAGTATGGCCATAAATTCCTAAAATCAGTCACTAAGCTGTATCCACTATTATTTATAACTTCTTCGAGATAGTCCACCACCATGTTTTTTGAAATTACCGTACCATCGGGTAAGGTAATTTGATTGGTTGCTTGGTTTTCGATATTTGACATGTAGCCGGTATAGTGTAAATATGTACGTGCCAGATAGGCTTTTGCTACCCATCTGTTTGCATGTCCATATTGATTTTCAGAAATTGTATTTACATCAATTTCTTCCATTAAAGAAGCACCTTTTAGAAAATCGGAAGCAATTTGACTAAATGTTTCAGTAAAAGAAGAACGGGGCACATTCCGGTCTGCGTCGGGGCTTAGTATTAGTGGCATTCCTCCAAAGAAACGAGCAGCCCTAAACATTAAAAAACCACGCATAAAATAAGCTTCTCCCAGAGCATTATTAAGATATGCCACGGCTTCAGCTTCGGAGGTAAAATATGGTGAAAAGTCTGAATCATCTCCTTCTAACGCTTCAATAACACTGTTTGCACGAAATAGTCCACGATATGTTTCCAGCCATAGTGGATGATATGTATCTTCACTGGGATCTTGAAAATTAGATGCATTGGCAGCAAATATATCGTCAGAACCACCTCCGGAAAACACAATATCGCTTAGCATACTTGCTGCAATGTGCTCATCTGCAAGACCGGTTGAGGTTTGCACAAACAATGCATTGTATATCCCTGCCATTGCTTCATCTATATCAGTAGGAGTGCGATAGAAATTATCTGTACTTTTATCGAATAGATTTTTGGTGTTTAAATGTTCATCACAACTTGTAATGAAGAACATTGCACCTATTGCTATAATAAATATTAAATTTTTCATATTTGTAATCTTCATATTTGCATAAATTTAACTGATGACAAAAATCTTGTCACGTATTTGCTATTGATTAAAATGTCACATTTACACCCATCATAACAGTACGCGGAAGTGGATACAATCCTAGATCGATACCTGAAGCCCAGCTGTCAGGAGCGTAACCAACTTCGGGATCCATTCCGTTATACTCTGTAAAAGTATAGAGATTATTTGCTGAAATATAGATAGATGCCGACTGCATCCAATTCAATGAACTTAAAATCTTATCGAATTTGTATCCCACGGTAAGATTATTGATTCTTAAATAATCCGCATCATACATGTAAACGTCAGAAATGTAGTTTGAATTTGCATTTGTTACCGCACTCAGGCGAGGGTATCTGTCAGACGTTCCTTCACCATGCCAGCGGTTAAATACCGAAGTTGGATAATTTTGCATTGGAGAACCTGCAAAATCACGATAAGATTGCATTACTTGCATACCAAATTTTCCAGCTAGAGTAGTATTAATATAAAAGCCTTTGTATTCAGCGTTTAATTGAATTCCTATTTCAAATTTGGGGTGCGGGCTTCCTAAGTGAATCTTATCCGCATCGTCAATAATTCCATCACCGTTTTGGTCAACAAAACGCACATCGCCCGGACGCCTTGGAGTATCAGGCTCAGATCCTATAATAATTGGTGCTCCGTCGGCTGTTAAGTATTGGTCTACTTCTGATTGATTTTGAAAAATCCCATCTGTTTTAAATCCATAGAAAGAGCCAATTGGTTGGCCAACTTCAACTCTGTAAACATACGACGTGCCTTGTGCAAGTACATTGGTTTCACCTATTATGAGTCCTTCAGCATTGGCCAAACGAGTAACTTTATTATTATTTTGAGCCCCACTAAGGGTTGCTCCATATTTAAATTCACCTACCCTGTCGTTCCATGTTAGCATGAGTTCAAAACCTTTGTTTTCTACATCGCCTCCGTTTATGTATGGAGCTGCAGCGCCGAATGTTCCCAAAATTGGAGCACGTACCAGCCAGTCCTTTGTTGTTTTCTGATACCAGTCAAAGTTTACTCCCAGTTTGTTGTTAACGAATAATAAATCTAATCCAAAATTTAGTTGCTCAGATGTTTCCCATGTTACATCAGGGTTTGGGATATTAGAAGGGATAGCAGTATTTGATGATACCAGCTTGTTGGGACCAAAATAATATCCACGCTCCAAATAGGAAATATTGGAAGTGTATATAAAGTTGGGTATAGATTGGTTTCCGTTTTGTCCCCATGAAGCTCTTAATTTTCCAAATGTCATCCAGTGTAAATTCTCTGTAAAGCTTTCATCAGAGAAAATCCATCCTGCTGAAACCGAAGGGAAATAACCCCACTGATTGCCTTTTGCAAAGTTAGAAGAACCGTCGGCGCGTAAAGTCGCATCAATAATATATCGTTCTTTGAAATTATATGAAACCCTTCCCATATAAGACATTAAACCGCCTCCTTGAGCAGCCCAATTGGCACCTGTTGCACTAATATCTCCAACAGATTCAACAGCTTGTACATTTCTGAGGTATGCATGTTCTGGCAAACCAAAATCAGTACCTGCTTTGGTGGCAGACATGCTGTTGTTGAGAACACTTTTAACCATTTCTGATCCCAGCAAGAAATTTAAACGATGATTTTCTATTCTTTTATCATAGGTTAAGGTGTTGGTCCAGGTATAAACTGTACCTTGGTTCATGCTTTGTGTAATATTATCGGTTGGGCGTCGGTCGAGATTTGCACGTTCATATTCCGATTTGTATGATCGGTAGTGGCCAAACCATCCGTTAAGTCCAAAAGAGGAACGGAGTTTAAGGTCATTGATGGGTTCAGCTATAGCATAAACAGCTCCTGAATAAGTATTTCCCTTTCCCCAGTTGTAGTTGTGCCTATCAAACATGGTTCCTATTGGGTTGTGCTGGTTCCTGTCAATTCCTTCTAATGTTGGTCCATAGCCATATGTAAGCCGATTAAGCGCTCCCATGTCGTAATGCGCTGGCATCATTGGGTTTGTTACAATAGCATTATGCAGATCGTTATAATAAATGTTGCCGGTGGCTACACTTCTATTGTTGCTGTTTGTATAAGTGAAATTTTCACCAATGGTTAGAATATTTCGCTCATTATTTTTGAATAATACCATTTCGCTATTAAAGCGAGCAGTCAAACGGCGGAAACCTGCATCTGTAATATCTCCTCCAACAATTCCGGTTTGGTCGTAATACGAAATTCCCATTGCATAAGTAATGTCTTCTGATGAGCCGGTTATGTTTATTGAATGGCTCTGTACGGGAGCATTTGACTTGGTCATTTCATTAACCCAGTCTGTTCCTGTCCAGCCCTCCTTGATTTGATCCCACACATATTGACCATATTTTTGACCAAGATTGCCAGGGTAGTTTTGATCAAAATAAGTATTGCCATTTACGATTAGGTTTTCCCAGTTATAAGGACTTGCTCCATCGTTGATTCTTGCCTCATCAAATATGTACATATATTCCTGAGCATTTAGTGTCGATGGCTTTTTATAAAGATTTTGCACACCATAGTAAGCATCGTATGTAACACGGGTTGCTGCACCTTTTTTTCCTTTTTTGGTGCTAACAAGTATTACTCCGTTTGCAGCTCGTGAGCCATAAATAGCAGCAGAGGCTGCATCTTTTAATACATCAATGGATTCTATGTCTGATGGGCTAAGATAGTCGATGTTCGACATTGCAATACCATCAACAATATATAGCGGGCTTGCATTGCCGATGGTTCCCATTCCCCTGATGGTTACTTTAGTACCTGCGCCCGGCGCACCATGGTTTCGCACAACATTCACGCCGGCAGCTACTCCCTGAAGAGCCTCCATGGCAGTTGAGGTTCTTTGTTCCGAAATGCGTTCGCTGCTTACATTAATATTGGCTCCGGTTATCAAAGCTTTTCTTTGAACTCCATAGCCAATTACAACAACTTCATCCAAATCGGCATATTGCTCCCGCATTACTACCTTTACATTTGTTTGTGAACCAACATTAAGTTCTTGTGATACCATTCCTACAAACGAGAAGATCAAAACTGAAGTTTCGTCTTTTACCTCGATTGCAAACTCTCCTTCAATGTTAGTAGTTACCCCGTTATTCGTTCCTTTCTCAAGTACGGTTAAGCCGGGGATGGGCTCATTCATTGTATCGTGCACTACTCCGGTAATACGTTGCTGGGCATACGTAGTTAGTCCAAGAAACAGGCACAAAAACAATACAAGATTTCTTTTTTTCATAAGTATAGTTATTTAATTAGTATTAATTCTGCGCTATGTGCACAGGTAATCACAATAAGATATCTTCAGTGCATTAATAGTTTGCGAACAATTCATAAAGTATTTCATGCAATACTCTCACGAAGTACAAATTATTTAAGTGTAAAGGTATGGGGCTGCATCCGCAACTTGTTCTCAAATCGCGTAACTTATGGGGTGTGTTTGCGAAAAGTTACTATAAATAAACTTCAGAATATTAAGTAATTGGGGAGAGAGGAAAGATTTCATTCGTAAAATATATAGTTGTTTAGCAGTATTGGAAGGTGCTATAATCATTTCAAGAATCTGAGTGGAATGATTCATCTATTCCGATTTAAAAAGGACTGTCATTTTTTAGTGTGTTTATTGTTTGTTACGGTATTTGATGATTTGTCCATTTTTAAGGTTTACCATTCATAATGAAGGGCTGCTGATTACAACCTTTTTAGTTATATCTTGTTTTATAAACAGAAGTTAAAAAATTAAACAGAACGATAAAGTCTATCAAATTATTAAGGATGCAATAAATGATCTCAGCGAAATAAAAATTGATAAACCACAAAAAATCATAAAACAGAATACAATATGAAAAACATGTCAAACTATCCAATTAGTATTTTCTTAATTACACTTTTTTTTGCTTTAGGATGCAATAAATCGGATGAAGAAGTAATTGGAAAATGGATTATCGGCACCTGGAATGTCGATCGTTATATTCAGCAGGATTATGAGGATGGATTAGTTACTAGCGAGAGTGAAAGTACTGATCAGGGCTCAATAGTATTCAGAGATAATGGTACAGGTACTGATATCGGTGGTAATTTTAATGGTAGTGATTTTACATATGAAAATACCGAGACAAAATTGATCCTAACCGCTGGACAAACTATTACTGAATATGTGGTAGAATCGTTCTCAACCTCTGAATTTGTGTTTAGTATAACAACACCCTCAGGTACAGACAAGTCGATTGAACTCTGGTATATGTCAAGGTAATCAACCAATATAGACTTTGTAGCTGCCAGTTGTATGTTTAATAATTGCGACTACAGTTGCAAGCAGGGGTTCGAACTATATTGACAGGATGTGTATCTTAATTCACTCTTTACAACTTTTGCTTCAGTTCTTTACAAAAAAATAGTGCAAAGTGCAAGCATCTTTTTATTGTAGATTGACTTGTACCTTGCACTATAATTAACAGCTTGAATTTGTGGCTAATTCAATTCTGTATAAATGTTATAAACAACAAATGCTTATTCAGTTGCAAAGGCCACTCTGTAAGTTTTGACCATGCCCCTATAATCAAATTCCAAAACAGCCGTTCCGGTATTCGATTCAGCTTGAGTAATGGCCACTTTTACATCAGGATTGCTCGCCGATGCTGACACATTCGGTATCTCGCTTACGTTAGCGGGTATATTATATGTTGTTTCATAAAGATTATACCCCACAATTCCATTTTCATTTGTGGATCGAACCGGAGTGGCCGGAACATTTATTTCTTGCCCATTTACCTGAATGCTTACCGTTGGAGCAATCGGACGAACGATTTTCTTTTTGTCAGAGCTGAAGCCCAGTCCAATTAAGTCGAAAAGACCATTCGAGTCTGTACCTTCGGCTACAAGGAAAATAGCATTCTTTTGATCTAAATGGTCAACAAAAGCTGAAACATCTGTCGTGAATTGTGTGATTTCCTGCGCAGAATTTGCGGGTACTGTAATTTCACCTATTTTTTTTCCTTTCCAGGCATCGTTGTCCCATGGTCCGTCTAGCCAAACGTTCACTTTAAAAGCGTTATTTGTTTTCGGTGTAAGGAACAAGTTAAATGCTGTTTTGTTACCGGATTTAGTGCCTTCGAAGGCCTTCAGGCCTTTCTTGTCAACATCAAGTCCTCCAAAACCAAAATATTTGTATCCAATAATGTCGCCATTCAATACATTGGCAATGGGCATGTTGTTATCCCAAATATCCCAGGTGTCCTGTTGGCTGCCAAGGTTTGATAGGTAGCATGCGTATCCTGCCGAGTAATATTGATAAGGATCTAGACCGTAAATATGGAATCCTTCCGAAGTCACTTCGGCTCCTTTATATTCTATTCCCTCACTATCTTTTGCAGTCCACATTTTATCTTCAGCATACGGGTCGTAAGCTCTGATAGATACTTTTCCGCCATCGGCCACCGGCTTTTCATCCCATTCTATTGTGATTGGGGCTACCATAGGCTGACGCGCATTTCCGAAACTCCTTGGCGCCCTGTGATAAAACGCATACCACTGGTCGTTTATCAGCTCAATACTACCATGTGTGTTGTGTCCCGAATAGCTTGTTTGTAGAGAGCTTCCGTCTTGATTCAGCACCGGTGCGCGTGAATCGACAAGAACACCGCCGCTTCTCCAAGGTCCCAGCGGAGAGTCGCCGTATGCATAACGTAAGGTTGAGTTGGTACTGCTTACTCCATAATCGGGACCAGAATACCCACTGAAAACCCATATGTATTTATTGCCAATTTTTCGGATGGATGCGGCTTCAAAAAAGTTGAATGCACCAAGATCTTCACCGGCATATACATGGGGATACTCCGTGCCTTCGGGATCCCTAACTACTCCATATCTATAGCTGGCAGGAATAAAGTAGTCGATAACCTCTGTCCCCGGCCTGAGCGAATACATTGTATTCTGATCCAATTCAGCGGCTAATGATCGTTGGAAGCCCCAATATCCGTATGCTCTGAAACCGATTTCATAATCGGGGTCGTTCGGATCGCTAATGTATTCAATGTAAACTGCCGGATCGAATCCCATGATGCTTCCGGGTACAGTTCTCGTTCCATCCTCAGTCATGTTGATAGGGGTAAATGGACCATCAGGGCGGCTTCCTTTGGCGACCATGGCTTCTCTGTGCCTACCACGACTGTGCGGGTATAAATAATATTCCTTGGTGCCATCTTTTCTAACAACCTCAACAAGGTCAGGAGCGTACATAACATCCCACTGTCCTTCAATTTCGTAAGTGAAAATGGGGCCTTCATCACGCCAGCTCGACAAATCTTCCACAGGTGCCGACCATGCCCTTATGTCCGGGCCACAATAGCTATGGACTCTAACATCATGCGAACCGATAATGTAGTAGCGGTATTTTCCCGGATTATCGGGATCTTCAAAAACTCGTGGCTCACCATCGGGCAAATGCTCCCATAGCGGCAGATAGGGATTACCCACCGCATGATGGGTGAGTTGAGTAGACGACTGGCTGTTTCTCGTTTGATTACAAGCTGTTGTAAAAAACAGAAACATGGCAAAAAACAATAAAATTACTGGTTGCCATTTCATAATAAATTTTACATTTCTCATTTTTAATTTCTTTATTGCAATACTGAACTAATATTTCTAAATTAAAATCAAAGCAAAACCTATAAACATCAATCCGATGTTGAACGAATAAGCATCGCTAACACACAAAGTTAGAAAAAAATGCAGATGAAAGCAACGAGATTCTAATGCCCCTTTTCTGCTTATGGCTTATTGGAAACACTCAATATTTAGCTTGTTCCCCTATTTTCATTTAATTATGCTTCTAAGCTCCTTTTCGATTTACAAACAAATATGTCTAAAAACTAAAAACTTTTATCTAATATTGAAGGATTAAGAATGTCAAATGGCTTGATTTATCCAAAAAAAAACAATATTGGCTACTATTATTCAACCCTTTTCAAGGTCGATTAGAAAACTTACGGATTTTGACTGTGTAACTTTTCATTGTGGCAGGTTTTAGGGTAAGATTTTTTTGCTGTAGGAATTGGAAAGAAATCCGGCGAATATTACGACGGCTGTATTTAATCCGTACGTAAACTCTCGCAAGTTGATGGTATTCAATATTATCGGCAAACTGAGCTTTATAGTCAGCTGCAGGAGTCCAACCAGTCTTTAGTTTTGTTTGTAAATCGGCTACATATTACAGCTGCCTTTTCACGTCGTGCAACATCTGTTCTTTCATCAGTTTCCGAAATCGATTTAACAATAATTTTTTATTGTATCCTTTCAAACACTGCCCCATAACTTACTGAAAAAGAATTTTTGACGAACCAAACATTTAACTATATCTAAAAGCATATAATGAGGCAATTGGCAGAATTTGTAAAAGAAAGCAGGAAAGAGATTAATCTTTCGCAAAAAGAATTTGCAGAACGTGCAGGTATTGCGCTAACTGTTGTTCGCAAAATTGAACAAGGCAAAACAATCAAGAAATGATATGCGGTTTGCGTGCTTTACTCAACATCCCGTTCCACTCACTACGTTTTCACTGCTTTTCATAAATTTTTAATTTGAAAATGAAAAGGTTTTGTTAAATTCGGTGTTTTAAATAAAATGACAAAACCCAATAAATGGCCAAGAAAAAAGTAAACGGTAAAGAGAAAAGTATTGAAGAAACATTGTGGCAATCGTGCGACAAGTTGAGAGGTTCGGTAGAACCTGCCGAATACAAACACGTAGTACTCGGACTGATTTTCCTGAAATTTGCCAGTGATAAATTTGAACAACGCAGAAAAGAACTGATTGCCGAAGGCAAAGAAAAGTACGTGGAAATGAAAGATTTCTACGCTATGAAAAATGTATTCTATTTGGATGAAATTTCCCGGTGGAGCTTCATTATTAAAAATGCCAAGCAAAATGACATTTCACTAAAAATTGACACGGCACTCAACACCATAGAGAAAAACAATCCTGCGCTAAAAGGAGCTTTGCCAGACAATTATTTCTCTCGTATAGGATTAGATAAATCCAAGCTGTCCTCTCTGCTTGATACCATCAATGAAATAGATATACTTAAAGATAATGGACAAGATGTTGTTGGACGTGTGTATGAATATTTCCTTTCTAAGTTTGCTTTAAAGGAAGGAAAAGGGAAAGGCGAATTTTATACCCCCAAAAGCATTGTAAACCTCATTGCCGAAATGATTGAACCCTACAAGGGAATTATTTACGACCCGGCTTGTGGTTCAGGTGGTATGTTTGTGCAGAGTATCAAGTTTATTGAGGCACACCACGGCAGTAAAAAGGAAGTTTCCATTTACGGACAGGAATACACCAACACCACCTACAAGCTGGCAAAAATGAACTTAGCCATTCGTGGCATTTCGGGCAATATGGGAGGTAAAGCGGCAGATACTTTTCATAATGACCAACACAAAGACCTGAAGGCCGATTTCATTATGGCAAATCCGCCTTTTAACCAAAAAGCATGGCGGGCAGACAGTGAACTACTGGACGACCCACGCTGGATGGGCTATGAAGTGCCACCCAAAAGCAACGCCAACTACGGCTGGATTTTGAATATGGTGAGCAAACTTTCTGAAAATGGCGTAGCAGGTTTCATTCTTGCCAATGGTGCGCTCTCGGGCGGTGGCGAAGAATATAAAATACGCCGTAAGCTCATTGAAAATAAATTGGTGGAAGCTATTTTGGTTTTGCCAAGAAACTTGTTTTATACCACAGATATAAGTGTTACACTTTGGATTTTGAACAAAAACAAAAAAGTTTTTACAAGAGAAATTGGAGACGAAACCCGAGAATACCGAGATAGAGAAGATAAAATCCTCTTTATGGATTTGCGGCAAATGGGTATTCCATTTGAAAAGAAATACACCCAATTTTCTGATGACGATATTCAAAAAGTAGTAAGCACTTATCATCAGTGGCAGACTTCGACAGGCTCAGCCTACCAAGATGTTCCCGAGTTTTGTTATTCAGCTTCATTTGAAGAAGTATCCAAAAAAGATTTCTCACTTGTTCCGAGCAAATACATTGAGTTTATAAACCGTGACGAGAACATTGACTTTGATGATAAAATGACGGCTTTAAAAAGCGAGTTTGCCGAATTATTGAAAGCCGATGAAAAATCAAAGACAGAGCTTTTAAGCGTTTTTAAAGAACTCGGTTTCCCTATTGATTTTAATTCACTTAAAGAATAGTATATGGAAGTTAATAATTTAATTCACGTGTATGTCTTGCAGCCAGTTGTAGTGTTATTATTTTCTGTTTATGACTTAAAAGCTATGAATTACAATATTATTACTCTCCTGAATAAACAAACC